>NZ_JBRIQO010000014.1:0-260250 GCF_052983175.1 Streptosporangium sp. G12
CGACCCGCTGCCCAGCCGCATGCCGAAGGCGTTCTTCCAGTAGTACTCGACGGGGTAGGCCGCCTGCCCTTGCCGGACACAGGGCGCGGCGGCGGCCTTTGTGGTGGCCTGCCGCCCTGTGGTGGCGGCCTGCGCACCGGCCTCGGCGGTCGCCGGCGTGCCCGATGTGGCCAGCAGCGTCGCCAGGGCGCAGGTGAGCGCGGTGAGCGCTGATTTGGATCGTTGTGACATCAACACTGAACTCCACTCTGTGGTGAGGGATGTCCTCGTAGATCGACTTCACAACGGACACTACCTACGGTGATCGCTCAATTACGGTAGGCGCTCATGTGATCTCCGTGTCGCACCTCGGGCCTGCTTGCAGCCGCCGGAGGTTCCCGACAACCGGCCGGCGTCCACAACTCGAGCCCGGCGGCCAAGGGCCCTGCCTCCCCGCACCGAGCGCCTACCGGGTGATCTCAACGATCCCTTACCGTGCTCCTTGCCGGAGCTTTGGGAGTCCTGGGCCGACTCGGGGCCGCCGTCCCCGAACCCCCTGCCAGGCGAGTGCATCGCCCGCCCAGCGGGCGCGAGGGCTGGGCATGGTGCAGGGCGGCCGACGCCCTCGCCCCGGGTCCCGGGTCCCGGGCGGGGCCGTCACATCCCCGAACCCCGGCGATCCCCTCGACCCTGACGACGTCGCCAACCACGCCCGTCGCGACCACGCCACCCGCATGGTCGAAGCGCTGCGTTATGAACCCTGCTCCCCGGCGTGCGCGAACTGGCTGCGGTACGGCGTGCAGCCCAAGGGCGCCAAGGCGGGCATGCTGCCGGGCCGGTGCCGCGGCAAGGCGCACAAGGCCGAGCGCCTCGGCTACGCGGGCCGTCGCGTCCTGGTCTCCCGCAAGTGGTCGAACAAGACGCTCCGGGAACACAAGGCCGATCGCCGGGCCTGGGTGCTCGACATGCTCGGCCTTCCCGACGACACCGTGACCGACCCGCACCGCTACCTCTGGCGACCGGTCTCCTCCAAAGACCCCAACCGCACCCCACTGGCCAAACGGCTGCTGCGCGAGGTCGCCAACCGCCAACGCACCCGCGCACGCCTGATCGAACTCCAAGCCAGAGCAGACGGACGACCAATCGAAGATCTTTCGGCAATCGGAGAGGCGGCCTGACATGGAACCACTGTTCTACCGGCCCAAGGACGCCGCCGTGATGCTCGGCATGAGCCGTACCGCCGTCTTCCGACTGATCAAATCCGGCGAACTCAAGTCGATCAAAGACGAGGGATACCGGCTGGTCCCCCGGTGGGCGCTCCACGAGTTCGCCCGTGCTCTGGAGGCCAAGGCGGGGCTCTCCCGGGAAGAAGCGG
The DNA here is from genome assembly GCF_052983175.1 of Streptosporangium sp. G12. NCBI lineage: Bacteria > Bacillati > Actinomycetota > Actinomycetes > Streptosporangiales > Streptosporangiaceae > Streptosporangium > Streptosporangium sp. G12. Next base: position 1,355 of record NZ_JBRIQO010000014.1, read on the forward strand.
CGTGATGGCGAAGAAGCCGGACGGCCGGTCCTCGATCTACTTCGGCAATGACGGCTACTGGCACGGCTGGGTCACTTTGGGCATCAAGCCTGACGGCTTCCTCGACCGCCGTCACCGGATGGCCGCGACCGAGGCTGAAGTGACCCGCAAGGTGAGGGAACTGGAGAACACCCGGGAGTCGGGACAGGTCACCAAGCCCGGCCGTGCGCCCACCGTCGCCGAGTGGATGACCGAGTATCTCGACGTGATCTGTGAGCGGCTCGTGATCTCCGGCAAGATGGCGCCGCGCACGCTGACGGACTACCGGTCCAAGACGCGTCACTGGATCATTCCGCTGCTCGGACGACATCGGCTCAACCGGCTCGCTCCCGAGCACCTCGACACGGCCTACACCACGATGCTTGAGAAGAACCTCTCGACCAGCACCGTGCTCAAGGCACACCGCAAGATCCAGGCCGCGGAGCGTCTCAAGGCGGGGGAACGCTGGGAGGATCACGATCTCGTGTTCGCCACCCGCCACGGCGGCCCGATCGAGCGCACCGAGGACTGGAAGGTGTGGAAAACCATCCTCAAGCAGGCCGGGGTTCGGGACGTCCGGGTGCACGACGCTCGCCACACGGCCGCGACGCCGCTCATCGAGCAGGGTGTGAACATCCGGGTCGTTCAGGAGGTCCTGGGCCACACGAGGGTGACCACGACCGAGCGTTATGCACATGTGTCCACACCGCATCATGCGCGATGCCGGCGAGCGCCTGGCCTCGGCGCTCTGGGGAAGTCCTGAACCCTCGTTGCAACTAGGACTGCAACCATGACGCCCTTAGAGATCAAAAAGGCCCTCTCCCCGTATCTCGGGAGAGGGCCTCTGACCTGCGGAGGCTCGGGGATTTGAACCCCGGATGGGCGGTAAACACAAACCGCATTAGCAGCTCGGATCTTGCCCGTTCAGATCGGTTCCACCCGGACCAACAGGGGCGACCGGTCGGCCAGGAACGACATGGGACGGCGGTGAACTGCAACCCAAACTGCAACCCGCTCGGAAGCTTCAGCCGTCGTAGTCCTCGAACTCCCGCTCTCCGATCCGGCCGATCTTCTCGGCGAGTTCGCTCCACGTCGGAGCCTCCAGCACTGCGATCCGGTCGCTCAGCCACGTGGTCACCTCGGCGGGGCGCAGCTCGGGCACGAAGAGCCGGTGGCGGCCGATGAGAAAGGGATGACGTCGCAGCTGATCGGCGAGGGCCGACGGGGTGCAGACGGTGAGCTGGAACCGTTCCTCGACTGGTTCTCCCTGCGGGCCGACGTACATCTCCAGCAGTTCGCAGGCATGGGCAGGGTCCTCGATGCTCCGTCCGAACTCGAGGTCCGGCCATCGGAAAGTTCCCACTCGTGCTCTCATCACTCAATGATCGCGCAACAGGGGAAGGCCATGATCGGGCTGCCAGGCTGGGGAGTACATGAACCATGGCGCGTAGGGGCACCGAACTGGGATTCGGGCTAGTCACGAGTAGTCACGGCGAATTCTCTGTCGCCGAGACCAGTGGCACGGTGGTCATGGCCCTGAGCTTTACTGCTCGACGGATTCGGCGATCGTGCGGAGTCGTCGGATCTCGCTGAAGATCTCCCTGTCACTGAGGACGGAGATGATCGTCAATCCCTGCGGACCGCCAGGTTCTTTGTGATATTTCCCGAGGGTGTGGCAGAGCGCCGAGCGTAGTTCGCCAAGTTCTAGTTGGAGTGCGTCTCGCTGGACTCTGCGTGTCGCGAGTTGGACGCCCGTGGGTGTGCGGTCTCCCGCTGCGTCCTCCTCCGTGGTGATGTCGATGTCTTCGACCCGTACGTACTCATCGCCTGGGCGAACGTCGATCACCACGGGAGTGTCGTCGGGGAGACCTTCGAGGTAATCGAGAAGCTGTCGCACGGTGAGCATGACCGCATGATTTCTGGGGACGGCGCATCTGCGCAAGCCTTCACCTCTCTGCCCATCCCAGCCGCATACGGTTCCCGCGCTCACGTACCGGCGGTCATCCCGGAACCGAGCACCCTCGCCAGGGCGTAGCGGTTTTCAAGAGGGCTACGTTCCCCGCATCGACAACGGCTCTGAGCTGCTGTGATAGATGCCCTCCAGCGCGGAAACTGGAAGATCATCTCACGTATATCCCGCAAAGTTAGATCTGCTGGACAAGCTGAACGATCACCATGTAGGCGGCCTCGGTCTGAGCATAAGCGGCACGGACGGTGTAGCGCCCCGGTGGAAGGTCCACCCTTAGATGCTCCTCGCTGCCGATGTAGTCATGCCCGTGGACGGAGTCGAAAAGGACCACGGGCTCTCTGATGTCCCACACCAGTTCCTCCTCCCACTGCGCAGAACCGACCACATCGATAGCAGCCTGGAGGATTTCCGCAGCCGAGTCCGCGGCGATCCAGCGGACGAAGAGGTTGTGTTCGGGCAGGAACGTGGTGCCGGCGGGATGGTCGCCGAGAACGAGGGCCTTGGCCGGTCCAACATCGATCAAACCGATGTAGCCGTCGACTTCGCAGGCTCGGCCGTAGTCTCCCTCATCGTCGGGGTAATCCTTCGGTACACCGTTCCAGTACTGGCAGGCTGACTCCGGAACAACGATGTGCGGCCCGCCCAGCGTGGTGACCCAGAGCGGAACTTCATCGTCCGACTGTTCCATGTACGGCTGAGACATGACGGTTAGAGTACGACGAGAAGCTGACAAAAGGGGCGCACCTAGCCTTCTGATGCGTAGGTCCCCGAACGGTCATCAAAAGCGTTCAGACCGGTTCGCCGTGCAGGTCGTGAGCGAGCGCCTGTTCATATCAGTCCAGCTCGGTTCGAGATCGTACGGCCCGTTGGCTCTCAAGTTGGCTCCCGGAATCAGAGAACCGACGGCTTTACAGGGCGTCGCGGTCATTTACCTTAACTGCGCACCCACCTGCGACGCGACTCCGACTAGGCAGCTTCCTGCCTGGCAGCATTCTGCATATATTCCGGATCTTGATTTTGCACTTATGGATGACCGCCTCCGCTCTACGCGGTCAACAGCCGTCCCTGGTCTTCCCTCGTCCTCCTCGTAGCTGCCAATTCCTGGGCGAGCGCACCGGGTCAAGGGTCAGCGAAGCTGATCGCGCCAGCGACGCCGTAGGCGCCCTTGACCCGGTGCGCTCGCCTAGGACAATTGACCAGCGAGGAGACGGAGCACGGGATCTTTTGCTCGGGATCGATATGCGACTGTATACGCTCGCCTTACTGGTTCTCCACAGGCACAGCTACGGGCAATATGGAGGAGTATGTACCTATAGATGGAATGGTAAGGATAAAGCTCCTTGGTCCGCGTGCCCAGTTCTCTATTATTCCAACTTCGTCGTCCGACATATTCGATAGAGACTGAAGCGCCCCTGCTTCAACAACCAGAAATAGAGGAGGCTCTTTGAATGTGCGAAGGTGAGGTTCGAACTCCATCGTCAGTCTTTGGGTCAGTTCGTGCAACAATTTTCCGTCCAGCGACGAGCCAGGCGCAGTATGTATCGCCCAGATTATGAGTGGACGCAGTTGTCGGCCGAATTCAGCTTCCGATAGATTCTGCATGTCAAGAGCAAAAGACATGGCGTCGACAATGCGATTTCGTATATTCTTGCGCCAGCTCGAGGCGAGCATAATTTTTACGTCTACGCCAATATTGAGACGGGGCCCAACGGTTACTATGTCTATGCGAGAAGAACCGCGAAGCCTGACGTTTCGGAAGATTTCACCATCGCGTCCCACCAGCTTGGCGACTAGCCCCGCTGCTGCATCTTCGGCATCGACGTAGTGGCGGGTTATAGATTCACGAGCACGCCTAGCTAGGTCCGTTGAAAGATTATTCTTCGGAGGCGTTGCAGGAAGCTGCCCGTCTACTATTGCGACATCTTGTGCGGCTGGCATCTCTCCGACAATCTCGTCCGCCTTTCTCTCTATTGACTCACTCACCTCTTCAGGGCTTTCCAGGTTCGCACCCACTAGCTGCGCGACTTCTTGGTCATACTTCTTCGTTTCGGCATTTTGCTTGTTTGTTTCAGCTCTTATTTTGTTCAGCTCGGCTTCTTCTCGAAGCTCAAGGTGCTGTTGCCTCTGCCACCATTTAATGCCACCCCATGCGATCAAAAATAGGCCGACGCTTGCGAGTCCTGTGGAGATGGTTGGCCAAGAGTGGAGCAACCATCTGATTTGCTCCTGCTGAGATGAGAATATTTCTTTTCCAACAGGTGTCAGTTCTTTTATAGTTTTCTCTGGCGCCCCCGCTACCGTCTTTTCTTGCAGCAGAAATATCGGTATGGCAAGGCCGGCGGCGATCAACAGCGCCCCGACGCTGACCAGGAACTTATGAAAGTCCGCATATTCGAACTTTGGCAACACGTAACAACATTAGCGGAGCTGAGGCGCGACAGGCACAACTTGCACCAGTTTGTTCCCTGATTGTCAGGCTGGGACGGCCCGAGCACGGCCGCGCGCGAGAACGGCCCCCAGGCCGCACGCGCAGCGTGCGGCCGAGCGCAGGGCCGCGAGCGGCGCGGAGCGCCGTCGCCTTGATACCTATGAGAGCAATTCGGCAGTGTGTTGGCATGATCCAAAATACTTCGGATTGCATCGAGGTCCGCGTCACTGCCAGCAGCCGTGATGAGGCCGATCGGATTTGTTCGGCAGTGGTAGAGCGTCGGCTGGCCGCAGGAGCTCAGATCGTCGCGCCGATCGAGTCGACCTACTGGTGGGCCGGGCAGATCCAGCGCTCTGGCGAGTGGCTCTTGCTGATGACGACCACCACTGAGCGATTCGAGGACCTGGCGCGGTGTGTGCGGGAGCTGCACTCCTATGAGGTACCGCAGATCATCGCCAGCGCGCTCGTAGCCGGCACTGCTGACTACCTGGAGTGGATCAGACGGGAGACGGCCCCGCGTTCCGGCGGGTAGCGGCGATGTCGCCGAGCAGCTCGCGAACAGCCTGGTCGGTGTGAGGCGCCAGGGCCTTCTCCACGGTGGCGAGGTGCTCTAGCCCCCAGGTGGATTCGCTGCGCTGGGCGGACTCCAGAGCGCGGCGGGCGTAGGTGATTCCTTCGGCAATGTCGCCGATCTGGAGTTGGGCCTGGGCGATGTCGGCGTAGACGATCGCGGCCTTCTTGTGGTCACTCTCCTGAGCGACTGCGGACAGGGCGGTCTGGCCGGCTTCGATGACGTGGTGTTCGTCGCCGAGTCGTACATAGGTGGAGAGCTGGAAGGCGGCCATGCGGCCGGGGTCCAGGAAGCGGGTCCAGGCGCGTTCGCGGTGCGGGCGGGCTCGGCCGTATGCCTCTTCGGCTTGGTGCATCACCTCGATGGCGCGGCGGTCACCGAGGGCGGCGAGCTCTTCGGCTTCGCGGCTGAGCAGCCAGACGCGAGTGGCGTCGTCGCCCTGGGCGGGAAGGAACTGCTGGGCTTGGCGTACGGCCTCATAGGCGGCTCGGCCTTCGACGGCATACGACTTGTAGGCGTGGGTGCACGCCTGGATGATCTGGTGCCCACTCTCCTTGGCGGCCAGGGCCGAGACACGCTCGAACGAAGCGGACTGTCCGGGCTGCTTCAGGTCCCAAGCGATCCAGGAGGCCAGGGTGGCGGCTTCGCCGGCGGTGGCGGCCAGACGTCGGCGGAAGCGGTGAACCGCGCCGGGCCGATGCCGCGGCAAGGCACACAAGGCCGAACACCTCGGCTACGCGGGCCGTCGCATCCTGGTCTCGCGCAAATGGTCGAACAAGACCCTGCGCGAACACAAGCAGGATCGTCAGGCCTGGGTGCTCGACATGCTCGGCCTGCCCGACGACACCGTGACCGACCCGCACCGCTACCTCTGGCGACCGGTCTCCTCCAAAGACCCCAACCGCACCCCACTGGCCAAACGGCTGCTGCGCGAGGTCGCCAACCGCCAACGCACCCGCGCACGCCTGATCGAACTCCAAGCCAGAGCAGACGGACGACCAATCGAAGATCTTTCGGCAATCGGAGAGGCGGCCTGACATGGAACCACTGTTCTACCGGCCCAAGGACGCCGCCGTGATGCTCGGCATGAGCCGTACCGCCGTCTTCCGACTGATCAAATCCGGCGAACTCAAGTCGATCAAAGACGAGGGATACCGGCTGGTCCCCCGGTGGGCGCTCCACGAGTTCGCGCGTGCCCTGGAGGCCAAAGCAGGTCTCTCACATGACGAGGCGGCGTGATGGCGACCAGGAAGCCCAACGGCCGTTCTTCCATCTACCTCGGTAAGGACGGCAAGTGGCACGGGTGGGTCACTGTCGGGGTCAAGCCGGACGGTTCACCCGATCGCCGGCACCGTAAGGGCAAGACCCAAGCCGAGGTGACCGCCCGCGTTGCCAAGCTGGAAAAGGAGCGTGAGGCGGGCCAGGTCAGCAAGCCGGGCAAGGCGCCTACCCTCGCCGAGTGGATGGCCGAATATCTCGACGTGATCTGTGCTCGGCTCGTCGCCTCGGGCACGATGGCTCCCCGGACGCTCGACGACTACCGGTCCAAGACGGAGCACTGGATCAAGCCACTGCTCGGCCGTCACCGGCTCGACAAGCTCACGCCGGAGCACCTCGACCAGGCGTATTCGACCATGATGGAAAGCGGGCTCTCGCCCAGCACCGTGCTCAAGATCCATCGCATTCTCTCCCGCGCGCTCAAGATCGCGATTCGCCGGAACAAGGTGGCCAAGAACGTCGCGACGCTGATCGACGCACCGGTGGCCAACGATCCTGACCTTGAGCCGCTGACCCGCAATGAGGCGCGCAAGGTTCTGGAAGCCGCCAAAACCAGGCGCAACGCGGCGAGGTGGTCGGTCGCGCTGTCGCTCGGGATCCGCCAAGGGGAAGCGCTCGGGCTGCGGTGGTCGTTCGTCGACCTGGAAACCGGTGTCATCAAGGCGTGGTATCAGGTGCAGCGCAAGCCATGGGAACACGGCTGCGACGACCCCCACGAGTGCGGCAAGGAGTGGCATCGCTGGCCGTGCAAGAAGAGGTGCACCGAGCACAAGCACCGACCGGACTGCGCCAAAGCATGCAAGAGGCACGGTCACGTCTGCCCGAAGCGCACATGTCCCAAGGACTGCACCGGTCACGCCGATCGCTGCCCCAGGCGCACGGGTGGCGGCATGATCTTTCGTCAGCGCAAGGGCCGGAGCAAGCTCACCCTTCAATGTCCCCCCGAATTACTGCCTTTCCTGCGGGCTCATCGCGACGCACAGGCGGCCGAGCGGGAAAAGGCGGGAGATCCGTGGGAAGAACATGATCTTGTGTTCACCACCCGGCATGGCAGGCCGATGGAACGGAGCGAGGACTACAAGGCGTGGAAAGCGCTCCTGAAGCGGGCGGGCGTTCGTGACGCACGACTCCATGACGCTCGTCACACGGCCGGAACACTCCTTGTGGAACAAGGTGTGCACATCCGCGTCGTACAGGAGATCCTCGGCCACGCGCGGGTGACCACCACCGAGCGCTACACCCACGTGGCCGGCGCGTTGATGCAGGACGCGAGCACCCGCATGGGAGCCGCCCTCTGGGGCGACGCGTGAGAACTGCAACCCAAACTGCAACCCTGACAGGGTTCAGAGATCAAAAAGGCCCTCTCCCAAGACTCGGGAGAGGGCCTCTGATCTGCGGAGGCTCGGGGATTTGAACCCCGGATGGGCGGTAAACCCAAACCGCATTAGCAGTGCGGCGCCATAGACCTGACTAGGCGAAGCCTCCTGGTTGCCGTTCGGCTCAGCACAGAGTACCGGCCATCAGGCAAGGCAGCAAAGCGGTTGACGATCGCGTCTCGGGCAAGAGTTGGGGGAGAGTTATCCACAAGTAGTGGATAACTCTCCCCGCCCCTGTGGACAAACTGAGGAGTCCGCAGCTGAGCACGGTGGAAATCCTGTGGATTCCCAGTTCGCGAGACGCCACATCTCAACAAGTGGACACCATTGAGGCCTCCCACCGCCTGCCGGGACGGGAGAGACCTCGGGTGGTCACGAAGATCAGGCGGCCGGGTTGGCCTCGCCCTCGATCTCGATCTTGATCTTCTTGCCGACCAGGACGCCGCCGGTCTCCAGCGCCTGGTTCCAGGTCAGGCCGAACTCCTCGCGGTCGATCTCGGTCTTGATCGAGAAGCCCCAGACGTCCTGGCCCCACGGGTTGGTGCCGGCGCCGCCGTACTCCACGGTGAGCTCGACCTGCTTGGTGACGTCGCGGATGGTGAGGTCGCCGACGAGGGTGAACTCGTCACCGGAGTGGCCGAGGACGCGGGTGCTGCGGAAGGTCAGCTCCGGGAACTTGTCAACGGAGAGGAAGTCGTCGCTGCGCAGGTGGTTGTCACGGTCGGGAGCGCCGGTGGTGATGCTCACCGTCTTGATCGAGAGCTGCGCGGAGGAGTCCAGGGGGTTCTCGGCGATGGTGACGGAGCCGGCGAACTCGTTGAACTGACCGCGAACCTTGCTCACCATCATGTGCTTGACGACGAAGCCGATCTGGGTGTGGGCGACGTCCAGAGCGTAGGTGCCCGGGGCGGGGATCTGAAGGTTCTCCCAGGTCCGAGTGGTCATTTTTCTGCTCCCGAAGAGGTATTGCCGAGTGGATGCTTGCGTCAACAGATTTCTACACGAGGAATATTCCTCTCGTCAACTACTGTCCGGTAGAGTGATGAGAGTGAACCACTTCGACGACTCCCGGCTGACGGCGATGGGCCTCCTTGCCGAGGTCTACACCGGCATCTCAGCGAAGACGCATGAGTCCTTCGTCGCCGCGAAGCTCTCAGAGATCGACTTCGAGACGTTGATCAGGCTGGCGCGCTCGCCGCAGCGGCGGCTGCGGATGAGCGACCTGGCGGCGCAGACGGGGTTGTCCACGAGCGGGACGACCCGGGTCGTCGACCGGCTGGAGCGCGAGGGACTGGTCACGAGGCAGGCGTGCTCCAGCGACCGGCGGGCCTCCTACGCGGCCATCACCGAGGCCGGTGCCGACCGGCTCTGCGGCGTCCTCCCGCAACACCTGATCGACATCGACACCTGGTTCACCGGGCTTCTCCCTCCCGCGCAGCTCGAGACCTTCCTCGACACCCTGCGGACCATTCGCGACGCCGTACGACCGTGCGCCACCGCGGGAGCGGAGGACCTCCGGCCGGAAGCGGAGGAGACCACGCTCATCTCGTCCGAGTGACGCGTCCATCCGGCACGAAGTCCCGCGAGTTCCACACGGGTTCCGTGCGAGTCCCCCGCCGGGTGCGCGAGTCCTTACGAGACCCGCGGGCGACCGGTAGAGATTCCGTACGGGCGAACCGGCGGGGGTTCCCGCACAAGGTGCGCCGGTGAAGGTTCGCAGGCGAACCGGCGGGGGGCGTGCCGGCCACCTCAGATCTGCGGTTCCAGATGCCGCGGTTCGGAGGTGAGGTCGCCCCGGAGCTTGGCCATCCCCCGGGAGACCGTGCTCTTGACCGTCCCGACGCTGATACCCAGGGCCTTGGCGATCTCCGGCTCGGTCATGTCCTCGTAGTAGCGCAGGACGACGGCGGCCCGCATCCGGGTGGGCAACCGGTCGAGGGCCTGCTCGACGCGCTCGGGCAGGTGCTGGGCGCTCGCGACGACCGGCTCGGGGAGTTCGCTCGACGGATACTCCTCCAGCTTGCGCCGCCGCCACCAGGAGATGTTGATGTTGACCATCGCCCGGCGCACGTAACCGTCCAGGGCGGTACGGTCCTGGATGCGGTCCCAGGCGAGGTAGGTCTTCACCAGCGCCGCCTGCAGCAGGTCCTCGGCGTCGCTCGGGTGCCCGGTGAGCCGGTGGGCGGCACGCAGCAGTGCCGGGCCGCGAGCAAGGACATACTCGCGGAACTCCTCGTCGGTCCCGCCGGCCACCGCGATCACCAGCCTGTGCTCCAGGTGCGTATGGTGGCCAGAATCGCAGCCAGATCCCATACTGCGGCTGAACCGAAATCTATATTTCATCCCGTCAACGGTAAAGATCAGCTTCGATGGGCGATGGAGCCTACAAGAAGGTTTAGATAGCGGTTTGTCATCAGGCAGACACCAATGCGTTCTACCGGGGAGGGGAACTTTAGTACCCGGTTGGACACCTGCCGTGATTATTGGTGGAGCGGACAGCGGGATTCCGCGAAGCGTGTGACGCTGGCTGCGACACCTTGCAGAACTGGGGAGCGACGATGCCCTATCGCAGCGCCGATCGCCGCCGTACGCTGGCGGCCGCCGCGCTTGGCCGGACCGTTCAGGAACCGGGTCCCCTCCCCGCGGAAGGTGAGCTCTTCCAGGCGGTCAGCGGCACGATCCTCGACGTCAGCCCGCACCTGATCGTCATCGACACTCCTGACGGCGACGAGGAGCGGCTCGTCATCGCACCGTGGGCGACCGCCTGGCGCGGGGAGGCCGTCAACCCCGCCGACCTCTCCCCGGGGTCCAATGTGATCATCAAGGCGCTGCGGGCCGGCCGGGTCGCGGACCGGATCTGGGCGGACATCACCAGGATCACCGGAGTGATCCAGTCGATCGGTTCCGAGGGCAAGGACCACACCGTGGAGCTGTACTGCGGGCCGCACCGCGGGCGGCGCACGATCGTCATCCCCTACCGGTCCTCCGGGCGGCTGCGGGTCAGGCACCCGCAGTTCGAACCCGGTTACCTGTTCGACGCCATCGGGGTCCGTGAGGACGGCACGGCACTGGCGCGGCTGCCCGCGACCTCGCAGCCGCCCTACCGGTGGACGGCCGTGCCGCCACCGCCCCCCGGCTACGTCGGCGTGCAGTCGCGGATCTCGGGCACGGCCACCTGGTCGGACACCTTCGACTGCGGGGAGCAGGGGGTGGCCTACCCCATGCTGGAGCGGGCCGACACGGCGTGCGACGACACCGGGGTGTCCTGCGCCGGCTTGCCCTACCTGGCGCTGGGGTCGATGCTCAACGTGCGCAACGTGTGCGCCGGGCGCACCTCGGTCCTGCCGATCGTGGCGTGCGGCTGCCTGGCCGGCCGGTTCTGCGATCGGTGCCTGGAATGTGGCACCTCGCCGCGCGGCCGGATCCTGGAACTGTCCCCGAGCTCCTTCGTGGAACTCGGCGGAGACCTGACCACCGGGTGCTTCAACGCCCGGCTTGGAATGGGGTGACACAGATGCTGACGACGATCGCCGCCGCGCAGTTGCCGGTCGTGTTCCTGCTGCTGGCCGCGGGTACGGTCGCGAAGATCTGGACGGTCGTGCGCGAGGCCGAACCGGGCATGCTGAGCAGGCTGGGACCGGCCGTGCTGGTGCCCGAGCGCTGGCGCGCGCCCGCGATGCTGGGCTGCGCGCTCGGAGAACTGTTCCTGGGGAGCGGGCTGCTGCTGACCGGCCATCCGCTCTTCCGATGGGGAATCGGCGGGTTCTTCGCGGTCTCCACCTACGTCCTGTGGGAACTGCGGCGCCGTCGCCCGGACGTGGGCTGTGGCTGCTTCGGCGAGGTGAGCGCGCTCCCGGTGGGACGGCGGTCGCTGGGACGCACCATGGTGCTGACGGCCATGTCCCTGGGACTGGTCTGGACGCCCGAGATCCCCGGCTGGGTGGCGATGGCGGACCTGACGTGGGCGCACGCGCCGGCCACGCTCACGGGACTGCTGGTGCTCGCCGCGCTCTCACCGGAGATCGAGGAGACGGTCGCCAGGCTCCGCTACCGGGCACCCTGCGAGCAGCGCCGCCTCGACCCGGCCTCCGCGCTCGGGCGGCTGCGGTCGAGCGCGGTCTGGCGCTCACACGAGGAAGTGCTGTTGAGCAAGGACCCGGTCGACAGCTGGCGGGAGCTGTGCTGGCGGTTCTTCGTCTATCCGGGCAACAGCCACGCGGGCGACCCCGTCGACGTGGTCTTCGCGATCTATCTGAGCGGGCGGCACCCGGCGGTGCGGGTCGCCATGGTCGGCTCTGACGGGCAGCCGGTGAGGACCGGAACTCTGCCGGAATCTCTGCCGATATCGGCTGGACACTAGAGAACCTTAGATTTTCCTAGGGCAGCATGATTGAGCTCTATATGGCTCTCTAGCTTCCCCACTAGAGAGCCATATAGAGGGCTAGGGTCTCCCTCGCATCATATCGAACAAATGTTCAGTCAGATCGGTTGTGACCGCAGGAACTTTCCGAAGTGCGGCACGGTGAACGCGATCAGCCCGCGTTCCGCGCTGTAGATCAGGCCCTTCTTGATGAGGCTGTCGCGAGCCGGGGAGAGGCTCGACGGCTTGCGGCCGAGCCCTTCGGCCACCTCGGCGGTGGCGACGGGCTCGTCGCCGATGGCGGCCATGGCGTGCATGTAGTCGCGCTCGGCGGGGGTGGCCCGCTCGTAGCGGCTGCCGAAGAAGCCGACCGCGAGCTCCTCCTCGGCCTCCGGCGCGGAGACCCTGATGTCGTCGGCGGTGATCGGGCTGCGCAGTGCCAGGTCCCAGGCGACCTTGCCGTACGCCTGGACGAAGTAGGGGTAGCCGTCGGCGGCCACGTAGAGGGCGTCGAGGGCGTCCTGGGTGAACTCCACGCCCTCGCTCTCGGCCGGGGCGATGAGCGCCAGGTCGGCCGCCTCGCGGTCGAGACGATCGATCCTGGCGTAGCGGAAGAGCCGCTCGGAGTAGCTCTTGCTGGCCGACAGCACGCTGGGCAGGTGCGGCAGCCCCGCGCCGACCACGATCAGCGGGCCGCCGCTCTGGGAGAGCTCGTGGCAGGCCGCGCAGAGCGCCGAGACGTCGGGGGCCTGCACGTCCTGCATCTCGTCGATGAACAGCGCGATGCCGACACCCAGGTCGGTGGCGACCGCGGCGGCGTCGACGAACAGCTCGGTGAGGTCGATCTCCAGGTCTCCGGAGTCGGCGCGCCCCCGTCCCGCGGGCACGTCGATCGCGGGCGACCAGTGCGAGGTGCCCTTGGCCGCGGAGGGGTCGCGCATCGCGAACGCCTTGAGCACGCCGAGGAACTCCTCGATGCGCTCGGGCGCCCGATGCCTCGGGGCAAGCTCCCTGACCGCCATGTGCAGGGCGGCGGCCACCGGGCGCCGGATCGACTGGTCGGGCCTGGCCTCGATCTTGCCGGTGCCCCACAGCCGTTGCATGGCCATCGACTTGAAGGTGTTGAGCAGAACGGTCTTGCCCACGCCGCGCAGCCCGGTGACCACCATGCTGCGCTCGGGGCGCCCTCGGGCCACCCGTTCCAGAACGATCTCGAACTGCTGTAGCTCGCGGTCGCGACCGGCGAGCTCTGGGGGGCGCTGTCCGGCACCGGGAGCGTAGGGATTGCGCACGGGGTCCACGCTCTCGGACTTTATGACGGGATATAGCGGCCGGCTTAGAATTCCGTAGAAAGTGCTACGGCGTGTCGCGCCGCGCTCCGCCGGCGACCGGGGAAGCGGGGGGCACGCCGTCGGCGGCACCGCGAGCATCGCCATGGCACACCCCTTCACCTGCGAGAACGTCAGCCCGAACCCGTGTTCGATCCCGTGCCCATGACTGTAGCGCGGGTTCGAACACAGGCGCGATACGTTTCGGTGAAAAGCCTTCCCAAGGAATGTGGACCCCGCGCCGAGCCGCCACGAATCAGACCGGGAGCCGCACCGGGCCGCACGAGGGACACAAAGGGATGTACAGGGACGTGACGGGGACGGAGGAGGACGGACGGGGACGCGTGGGGACGCGGCAGGGATGCGCGGGCGCGTGCGGGTGACTCAGTCCCGGACGGTGAGCCCCATCGAGCGCGCGGTGCCGGCGACGATCTTCTCAGCCTGGTCCAGGTCGGCGGTGTCGAGGTCGGGCAGTTTGGTCCTGGCGACCTCTCTCAGCTGCGCGCGGGTGATCACTCCCGCCGCCTGGTGCCCGGGGCGGGAGCCGCCCCGGTCCAGGCCGACGGCCCGGCGGATCAGCGAGGCCGTGGTGGGCATCTTGATCGCCAGCTCGAACGAGCGGTCCTCGAACACGGTGACGACGACGGGGACGACGAACCCCCGCCGGTCCTGGGTGGCCGCGTTGTACCGGCGGCAGAACTCCATGAGGTTCAGGCCCAGCGGGCCCAGGTCCTTGCCCACGGTGGCGGGACCGGCCTCACCGGCCGGGAGCTGCAGTTTCGCGATCCGGCTTACCTTCTTCGACATGCCCGCCAAGCTAAAGTCTCCCGTAACTGGAAACTCAACGGAATAATCGAGGCCATGAGCTATACGATCGGACAGCTCGCCAGGCTCTCCGGGCTGCCGGTGAAGACGATCCGCTTCTACTCCGACATCGGGGTGCTCCCCGAGCGCGGCCGCACCCGGAGCGGTTACCGCCTCTACGGCGACGAGGACCGCGGGCGGCTGGAGCTCGTCAGGACGCTGCGCGAGATCGGCGTCGACCTGGCGACCATCAGGTCGCTCGGCGACCGCGACCTGGGCGAGGTGCTCTCCCTGCACCTGCGTACGGTGGAGACGCAGATCAGGGCGCTGCAGCGGACCCGGGCGGTGCTCAGGGCCACCCTGGAGCGGGACGAACCCGCCGACGAGGACCTGCGCCGGCTCAACGCCCTCGGGCGGCTCGGCGCGGCGGAGACGGCGGCGCTGGTGAACGAGTTCGTCGACGAGGTCGCCGGCGAGAACGCCGTCAAGCAGGAGTGGCTCGGCGGCCTGCGCGAGGCCATGGTGCCCGACCTGCCCGACGAGCCGGGCATCGAGCAGCTCGACGCCTGGCTGGAGCTGACCGAGCTGCTCGCCGACGACGGTTTCCGCGCCGCGCTGCGCGAGATGAGCGGCGACTTCTGGGAGAACGCCTCCGAGATCGACGTGGCGGCCTGGCACGAGGCCAACACCCTGGTCACGAAGACGGCGCTGGCCGCGGCGCGGGACGGGGTGGCCCCGGACTCGCAGGCCGCCGCGCCCGTCGTGGCCGAGCTCGTCGCGGTCCTGGCCGGAGCGCAGAGGCGCGCCCCGGAGTCGGTCGTACGGGACTACGCGGAGCACGACCCGCGCGCCGGGCGATACTGGGAGCTGGTGGCCGTGGTCAACGGCACGCCCTGGCCACCGGAATCCGTGATCGCCCACGAGTGGATCGCCGCGGCGGCCGCCTCTCACCTCGGATAGCCGGTCACCTACAATGACTTTTTGTCGCTTTTGTCCGTTTTTCTGAGGGGGCGGCACGTGTCAGATTCCAGATTCACGATCCGCACGCGGGCCGTGCTCGCGACGACCGTCGGCTGCCTGGCGGCGGCCTCGTGTGGCACGGCCGCCTCCCAGCCCGCCCCCGCCGCGTCTCCGGCCACCTCGGCGCCGATCCCGGCATCCTCGTCCGCCACCGGTGCGTCCGCCCCGGAACCGACCGCCGCGACGCCGACGACCGGCCCGTCCACCACCGTGTCGCCGACCCCGACGGGCCCTCCGGCGTTCTCCGCGAAGGTCTCCCGGGTCCCCCGCGAACGGCTCGAATACTCGTGGCGGCCCGGATGCCCGGTCCCGGTGAGCGACCTGCGGCTGATCACGATGACCTACTGGGGCTTCGACGACAAGCCGCACACCGGCGAGCTGGTCGTGAACAAGTCCGCGACCGACGACATCGTCGCCGTCTTCCGCCGCCTGTACGCCTGGCGCTGGCCCATCTACAAGATGCGGCTCGTCGACGTCTACAAGGCCGACGACTACGCCTCGATCGACGACGACAACACCTCGGCCTTCAACTGCCGCCCCGCGGAGGGGTCGAGCAGCTGGTCCAGGCACGCCTACGGCCTGGCCGTCGACATCAACCCGCGCGAGAACCCGTACATATACGCCAACGGCACGGGGTCCCACAAGAACGCCCGCAAGTTCTTCAAGCGCCCCGTCCGGGCTCCCGGGGTGATCAACCCGGGCGACCGCGTGGTCAAGGCCTTCCAGCAGAGAGGCTGGGAGTGGGGCGGCTACTGGTCCGGGATCAAGGACTACCAGCACTTCTCCAAGGGCGGGAACTGAGACTCGCGGAAGCGCTCGTCCGGTGGTCCCGGGCCGCTGTTCGAGGGGGCGTCGGCGGGGACCGGGCTCAGCCGTACGCCGGTGAGACGTCGGCGGGCTGGAGCAGGTCCCAGCGGTTGCCGTACAGGTCCCGGAAGACGACGACCCGGCCGTAGGGCTCGTTGCGCGGGGCCTCCTCGAAGACGACGCCCGCCGACAGCAGCCGCTCGTAGTCGCGGGCGAAGTCGTCCGTGTGCAGGAACAGGCCGACCCTGCCGCCGGTCTGGTCCCCGATCCGGGCCTCCTGCTCGGGGCCGTCGGCGCGGGCGAGGAGCAAAGCCGTCTCCCGGGCGCCACGTGGGCGGACGGTCACCCAGCGCTTGCCGCCGCCCAGAGGCGTGTCCTCCAGAAGCTCGAAGCCGAGGACGTGGAGATAGAAGCCGATGGCCTCGTCGTAGTCACGCACGACGAGAGTGGTGAGCCCCAAGTAGGACCCCACCGGCGGCCCGGGCCTCTTCAGGGGCCGTCCCCCCGCCGGCAGGCCGGCACGGGCGGTCTCCTGAAGCTTGGTGATCGTCAGGACGACCCGGGCGGCGAGCACGCCCGTGACGATCGGCAGCGGGACGCAGGCGACCAGGGCGATGGTCTCCAGCGCGGTCATTCCCGCGTTCCCGAAAGCCACGAACGCCACCTCCATCACCGTCCACAGCAGCCACGTCAGCCACCACGCCCAGACCAGACCCGAGCGGCGTCCCCGGTAGAGGTCGGTTCCCGGCCGCAGCCCGCCGGGCCGGGAGGTGGTCAGAATGTCGTCGACGAGCCCCTTGGGGACGAACAGGTTGACGAGGGGAGCGAACCACCCGAACACCAGGAACGGCGTGGCGTACCTGTGGAAGACCCCGGGAGAGATCGCGTACGCGTTGCCCCGGGCGCGGAACAGCCAGCATATGAAGGCGATGCCCGCCAGCAGGGGGATGATCGAGAAGAGAAGGACGGCCGGGGAGAGGAGCAGCGTGTACAGGGCGTTCCACTGCCGGACCGTCAGCCACGACCAGCCCTCCCGGGAGACGAGCAACAGCGTCGAGGCGCCGGCGGAGGCGACCGAGCTCAACGCGATCAGGGTGAGGGCGACGGTCGCGTACGCGCGGATCGGCCGCAGAAAGCGAACGGGCGCGAAAAACGCGCTCGGGTAGACGCTCGAGTGCATGGGAGTCCTTCAACGAGGATCAAGGCGGCCAGTATGTCGGATTACGACATAGCGCCATTAATGCTTTTCCGCCTGTCGACGGCCTCCTCCGCCACCGGTGTCTCCCCGGTGGCCGGGGGCGGGGAGTACGCGTCCGTGCCCTGATGCATCATTGGTCCATGACGGCCGGGGACGGGGACGGATGGGCTCGCTGCGATCTCGGGCACCGGCACTGGGGGGTGCACGGCGCGGCCGGCCTGCTCGCCGTCCATCACGACGCCACGGACGGCCCCCGCGTCCTGATGCAGAAACGCTCCGCGTGGAGTCACCACGGCGGCACCTGGGGGCTGCCGGGCGGTGCCCGCGACAGCCACGAGGACACGATCGACACCGCCCTGCGCGAGGCCTTCGAGGAGGCCGCGCTGGACGGCACCGGTCTGCGGGTCCAGGGCGTCTACCTCGACGATCACGGCGGCTGGTCCTTCGAGACCGTGATCGCCGAGGCCGCCGAGCTGCTGCGCGCGATCCCCGCCAACACCGAGAGCGACGACCTGCGCTGGGTTCCCGCCGAGGAGATCACCGCCAAGAACCTCCACCCCGGTTTCGCCGCGACCTGGCCGGTCGTCGGCCTCGCGCTCGCCCCCTCCCTCGTCGTCCTCGACGTCGCCAACATCGTGGGCGCCCGCGCCGAGCACGGCTGGTGGCGGGACCGCGCGGGGGCGGCGGCCAAGCTGCTCGCCGAGGTCGGCGCGCGTGCCGCCGACGGCCGGGTGACCGCGCCCGACCGCGCCCCGGTGCTGGCCCGCTGGTTCCCCAGGCTGACCGCGGTCGTCGAGGGTGCCGCCCGCGACACCGCCCCCGCGCCCGGTGTCTCCGTGATCGCCGCACCGGGCAGCGGGGACGACGCCGTCGTCCAGGCCGTACGGGACGCCCGCCCCTGGGAACGCGTCCTGGTCGTCACCGCCGACCGGGGGCTGCGCGAGCGGGTCACGGAACTGGGCGCCGAGGTCATCGGGCCTCGGTGGCTGCTGGCGCAGGTGTGATGTTCCACGTGGAACATCGACGCGACATCGCACGATGAGAGGCGTGTCCGAGCTTCGCAACCGTCTCGCGCACCCGTGAAGTCACGCGCGGAACGGCTCCGGTTCAGTCAGGTCAGGCCCGGGACGGCTCCGGTTCCGGGATCGGCACCGGTTTCAGATCTCGGGTGGCCCGGTGGAACAGCCAGTAACTCGCCGCGGCGACGGCGAGGAAGAGCAGCCTGGCCGGCCCGGGGATGTCCAGGACGAGCAGGCCGTCGCTGAGCGAGTGGAGCGTGGCCGCCGCGACGAAGGCGACGACGACGGGCAGGGTCACGACCGCGCGCCTTCTGACCTGCCAGGCCCCGAAGGCCACCGCGCAGACCAGGCCGGTCCAGACGAGGTGGCTGAAGGGGGTGCTGAGGCCGCGCAGGAAGAGGACCGTACCCGCGCCCACGGCACCGTCGTGGTTGGCGATGCTCTTCCAGGCGTAGGCCATCGACTCCATGATCGCGAACCCGGTCGCGCAGGACAGGCCGAGCGCGACCCCCGCGGCCTTGGTGAGGTGACGGCCGGTGAGCGCGACCGCGAGGGGCGGGACGAGTTTCGCGGGTTCCTCGATCCAGCCGACCCGCAGGATCGAGGTGCTGTTCTTCTCGGAGATGAAGAGCGCGTCGAAGTAGCCGCCGAGCAGGAGGGCGACGCCTCCGCCGAACAGGAACATGCCCATCAGCGTCATGGGCGGCACGCTGGTGGCGACGTGGATACGGTCGTGGATGGCGAGCAGGAGGGCGAGGGGCCCGGCCGCGGCCCCGTAGAAGAAGGCCGCGGGCAGGAGCGCCTGGTTGCCGGCCGCCTGCATCATGGCGATGAGCGAGAAGGACAGAACGATCAGGGCGATCCACACTTTGAACCATCGATGCCGATAGAAGCGCAAATGGTCTCGCATGGTAAGTAATTCCCCAGTACGTTTGCCCTAGATTCGGGTGATTTGTCGATATTTATCTAAATATCGACTCCGCCACGATGACGGCGCCGATGACCATGAACACCACGGGCACCAGCCACGCCCCCGTCCGCTCCACCAGGGCGATCACCTTCCTGTGCGACCCGAGCCAGGAGGCCGCCGCGCACCAGACCGCGACGAGCACCGCGAACACGGCCACCGTGACGGCGCCGGACGCCGGGCCGATCGTGCGGAGCATCGGGGTGTAGACGGAGATGTTGTCGGCCCCGTTCGCGATGGTCACCCCCGCGATCGAGAGCACGCCCGAGGCGACCCGGGGTGCCCCGTCGTCGCCGTCGCCGTCGCCGTTCTTCCCGGCTCTCCCGGCCTTGACCAGCCCCCACACCCCCATGCCGAACGGCACCAGGCCGAGCAGTCCCACCCAGCGGTCCGGCACCACCGCGAGGCCGAGCGCCGCCGCCGCCGAGACGGCCACCAGCGCGGCGATGCCCGCGTACTGGCCCACGACGATCTGCCAGGGGCGGGGAACGCCCCCCGCTCTGGACGCCAGGAAGAGCACCGTCAGAATGATGATGTCGTCCACGTTGGTACCGGCGAAGACGGCGACGGCCGTACCGATCGTCTGAATCACGCGCGCATTATGTCGGCTCCCCTTCCGGGTGCGCGATGACCGTGGTCAGCCGAGAACCACGGACGTTATGATCACCTTCATCCGCTCTTGCCATTTCCCCGGAGACCGCACGTGGGCTATCCGCCGCAGTACGGCCAGCCGCCGCGGGGCGAGACGGGACGAGGGCTGGTCGTGATGGTCGTCATGGCCATCGGCGTGGCCATCGGGGCCGTCGTCACCGTCTTCATGGTGTTCAACCCTCCCTCGTCGCCACCGAGCGCGGCGACCCCGGCGCGCGGCGGCGAGCACTCGGAGGCCTCGGTCCGCCAGGCCGTCCAACCGGCGCTCGACGCCTACAGCAGCGGGTTGTACGGCGACTTCTGGGACCTGTGGACCACCGAGGCGCAGGGACTGATCGCCCGGGAGGAGTATGTGCGGCTGTTCGAGATCTGCCCCCCGATCCTGCCGAACTCCCCGCTCACCATCGCCACCGTCACGATCACCGGCGACCTCGCCAGGGTCCAGGCGACCCGGCTCGACGACTCGACGGACTTCGACTTCGCCTTCGAGGGCGGTACGTGGCGGTACGAGCCCTCACCCGAGGAGCGGCTCACCTACCAGGCCCCGGTCGACCAGATAGCCGAGCAACGGCGGGCCATGGGGTTCTGCGGCGCGGCCGCCCCCACCTCCACCCCCGGTGCGCCCACCCCCACCCCTCCCACCGACCCCTCCGTGCCCACCGGCCCTTCGGCGCCCGCCGTTCCTACGAATCCCACTGTTCCCACCGATCCCACCGCTCAGCCGCCCGGGTTCCTGTAGTGATGACCTTTGGCCCAGAAGTGCTGCCATAATCGACAATTCACAGCTACTGTCGAACGCATGGCCCACTCCATGCCGGCATGGCGAGACGGCACAGGATCGGAAAAACCATCATCGAATGATCACGATGGCGCCAGACAAGAGTCGGATTCGGTTCCGCTGTGGCTGGCCCATCTCCAGCTCAGAGAAGGACAAAAGGCGATCGGCACGCCGACTTCCGATACATCTATCACCATAGAGCTGGATAAAGCGGATTATGAGGCGCTTTCCCGTAAGGCGCGACTGACCGGAAACCGGGTCGCCGACGTGCTCCACGCGGCCGTCCAGCGAGAGATCGGCAACAAACCTCACGTGATCACCCTGATGCACCGCTGGAACCTGCATCGCGAAGACCTCGACACGGCGGCCGACTCCCTCGGGGTCGACCAGCTCTCCGAGGCGGAGTGGGGCCAGATCGGCATACGCCGTTTCCGGAGGCGCTGAGCCATGCTTCCCGGTCGAGTGCTCGACGTGAGCGCACTGGTCGACATCGCGGTGGCGAAGACCGAATACTCCCGGAGCGTCGCCGCCATGTGTCTCTTCCGTGGCGGCGGGATATGCGTCCCGGCCACCAGCCTCGCGGCCGTCCTGTCCATCTCCCCGCTCTCGACCCAGGAGGAGCTGTTCGAGCTCGTCACGACGCCCGGCGTGAGGATCGACGACTTCACCCACGGGAAGGTGGGGGACATCGCGGAGATCCTCGACGGGTCGCGCGACATCACGGCCGGACACGTCGTCTGGTGTGCCCGCGCCACCCGCTGGCCCATCCTCACCGATCGCGGGGCGGAGCTCATCCAGTACGACCAGAACATCGGGATCGACCCCCTGCCCTAGCGATCTCCGCTCCTGGTGGCCCACGGCGGTCTCGGTGACTACGGCCCTCGCGAGGCCCGGACCGAGGAGGGGGCCGGGCGCCCATACCTTTCCCGTCGAAAATGATGCCAAATATCGTCACGCGCACGATCGATTTTCGGGGCCGAGGCTTTCACACTGGGAGAGTGACATTCCAGACGAGGCGCATCAAGCTAGACATTCCTGACGGACCAGAATACGACCAGGTGCGCGATATGCACGGTCACGCGGTCACGGTGTTCGCGTCCACGGAGATCAACGGTGAACGTTCCCTGAAAATCGGCAGCCGGACTTTGCTGCTGAGGAAGGTGGGGGTGGACGAGGACGACGAGGGACCGATGGACGTCTATCGAGCCGAGTCGATTTCGGAGCCCTCTTACTGACGTTGTGGCGGTGCGTCACGGAGGTACACCGCGAGGGATGTCCGGGTGGGATGTCCGGGTGGGGGGGCGCGCGGGAATACGCCGTTCCAACGGGGGAACTCGTGAGGGAAACGTGCACGCCCGTCCAGCGCGGGCCCGTCCAGCACGAGGAGCCCCGAACCGATGCGCATCACCTTCGCCACCGAAGCGGCACCCGGCAGACAGAACGCGGACACCGGCTGCACCGGAAACGCCAGGAACGCCGGAAACGCCGGAAACGCCGGAAACACAGCGGGCAACGACGACAACGAGGACTTCTTCGGGGCGACCCCGGACGCCTTCGTCCTCCTCGACGGCGCGGGCACCCCGGCGGGGGCGGAGTCCGGGTGCGATCACGGCGTCAGCTGGTACGTCCGTTCCCTGGGCTCGACCCTCCTCGCGGGCATGACGCAGGACACCGGAACGCTCACGGAGATACTCGCGAACGGGATAAAGGCCGTCGCCTCCCTCCACGACTTCGTCTGCGACCTCACCCATCCCGGATCACCCTCCGCCACGGTGGTGATGGTCCGCCGTACGGCGGGCGACCTGGACTTCCTCGTCCTGGCGGATTCCGTCCTCGTCCTGGACGTGACCGGCCAGGCGGAGCCGACGGTCGTCTGCGACGACCGGGTGGATCAGATCGGCAGGGCGCACCGGTCGACCATGGACGGCCTCGCCTACGGAAGTTCCGAGCGTGTCACCGCGCATCGGGAGTACGTGGAGGCCATGCGGGACCACCGCAACCGCGAGGGCGGTTTCTGGATCGCCGCCGTCGACCCGCTCACCGCCGAGCAGTCGCTCACCGGCACGCTCCCCTCCCACGGGGTGCGGGCGGTCGCCCTGCTCAGCGACGGAGCCTCCCGGCTCGTCGATCGGTTCGAGCTGGCCACCTGGCGTGAGGCCCTCGACACCCTCGAACGGTCCGGCCCGGGAGAGCTGATCCGCCGGGTCCGCGAGGCGGAGCACACCGACCCCGAGGGCTCCCGCTGGCCCCGGACGAAAATCCACGACGACGCGACGGCCGCCTACTGCCTGTTCGGCTGATCCCCGGCCCGCCGGCCCGCGTGGCAGGTGATCATCCGATGCCCCTCACCCGGACGGCGCCGGGCCGTCCAGATGGTGGAACAGCTCGTGCGCCGAACCGATGCTCGCGCGCAACGCCTGCTCCAGCTCGTCGGCCTCGCCGGTGAGATGCCCGATCTCGGGCATGCTCAGGCCGTCGGCCCCCGACTCGGCGAGCAGTTCCTCGTAGCGGGGCAACCGCTCCACCAGCGCCTCGATCTGGCCACGGGCCCGGTAGGCACGTTCGGCGTCGGCGACATGGGCCGCGTAACGCTCGAGCGCCTCGACCCTCGCGGTGACGGCGCTCTCGCTGCCGGCGAGCACGCGCTCCAGCGGCTTCATCGCGGCCGCCACCTCCTGGGCGACCCCGCCACGCATGAGATCGCGGTGTTCTCCACGCAGGGAGGACAGCTTGGCCAGCAGGCGTGCGACCTCCCATTCCTGCGGCGGCAGCATGACGGCGTTCCGTACGTCGTCGAGCAGTCCCTCGGCGTTGACGCGCGATCGCAGGACGGAGTCGACCGCCAGCCGCGCCCGGCCGAGCAGGCGGCTCGCGGCGGCGTCGAAGTCGTCGGGGAGAAGGTAGGAATCGCGGTAGCGGTGCGCGAGCTCGAACAGTTCCTGCTCCGGGCTGTCGCTCTCCTCGGAATCCCTCGCGGCCCTGATCGCCGCGAAAACGAAGTACGCGAGCATGACGAGCAGCAGGATTCCGAGCCCGGCCCCTTTTTCGAAGGAAAGCACCGCCAGAAAGCCGACCGCCGCGAACATACCGGCGACGGCCGGGAGAACCGCGGATCTCCTCGGCGGATTCTCCAGCGGCCTCCAACCTGCCCGTATGCGTTTGAGCAGGGATGGATTCGCGCGAAACAAACCCGCGACCTCGGGCGACAGCCCGGGATCGACCACCACACCGGGCCGCTGCCTTCCTGAGCCTTCCAGATCCCACCGTCCTTCCTTCCGGTGGTCATTGTAAGACCCGGAAGCCCGATGACATATGAATCCCCGGCCGGGAGACGAAGAACATCGGAACAGACCGGAAGCATGAGAATCGATGGTTATTTCACGTCGCACAATGACTGTGGACACATAATGAGATTATGGTGCAGACCGATAATCGCGGAGAATCGACGCGTCTCATGGCGCCGGTTCCTCGCCGCTCGCTATGACCGATCAGCGCGCGTCCGGCGAGCCTGTTTTCCTGAGATCTCCGTGAGAGCGAGGGCCCAGGGGTGGCCCTCCCCGCTCTCGTCTCCGGTGTCGGCCGGGTCGGACTCGGAAGCGCTGGGCAGGACACGGACGCCTTCGGCCCGGAGTCCTTCGACGCTCCGGCGGAACGGCGCGCGGGTGGCGAGAGCGTCGTTGACGAAGGGCAGGACGACCACGGGGATGCCGAGGCCGGGGGCTTCGGCGAGGAGGCCGAGGGCGTAGGTGTCGGCGATGCCCTGGGCGAACTTGTTGACGGTGTTGTACGTGGCGGGGGCGACGATGATCGCGTCGGCTCGCGGGGGCTTGGGCTCGTCCGGTGTCCGGTACCGGCTGCGGACGGGGCGTCCGGTCTGCCGTTCCAAGGCGGGGACGTCGACGAAGTCCAGCGCGGACGGGGTGGTGACGACCTGGACGGTCCAGCCCTCGTCCTGGGCGAGGGTGACGAGACGGCCGACGTCCCGGGCGGCACCGGCCGCGCACACGATGACCTGAAGAAGCCGGCCGGACTCGTTCACGCGATCACTCCCGGGGACGCGGGTGGGTTCAAGGGGTCAGCGGGTTCACGATTCCACAGGGCCGCACCCCGTGAGATCAACGGGTTCTCTCCGCGAGGAGATCCTTCGCGGCCTGCGACGCCTTGGCGGGGGATCCGGCGTCGAACGGCCGAGAAGCACGTCGTCGAGCGGCGCCCGGCTCCCAGGACCTCCCGGGACGAGCAGCACGTCACAGGAATCGATCCCGGCGAACGCCGCGCTCACGGTGAGAGCCGGGACCGGCGACGTGCCGTCCCGCGCCCCGGAAGGCGCCTTGACGGGCGTGACGGACGGTGGAGACTTGTCCGGTGGTCAAAACACTACGTCCCCAGAACTACAACGAAGCGATCTACGTCGGGCACTTCTTCCGTACCGGCGTACCGGTGGTGATGGACCTCACCGCGCTACCGGACGACGAGGCGAAGCAGTTCGTCGACTTCGCCGCCGGCCTGGTGTTCGGCAGAGGCGGGGACATGGACCGCCTGTCACCCAAGGTGTTCCTGCTGATGCCCCGTGGACTGGGCAATCGGGTACCGGTCGCCGAAGAGGCGCCGTAGGCGGGTGACGTGCCGGTGGTGCGGCGGGTCGACCGCTCCCCGGAAAACGCCGGGCGGTCGTCGTACACGGCCCGCGCCGGTGTCCTTCGCCCTGCACAAGAGCCGGTCATGACGAAGAGCCGGTGGTGTCGTCTCCGGCCTGGGTCGAGGTGGCGGTGGCGGACGTGGTCGACGCGTGGCGGTCGTGAGCCGAGAACGCCGGTTCGCGGGTGGCCGCCCGGCCGGGTCGAAGGCCGGTTCTCACCGGGGTGAGCCCAACATGCCATGCTTTTCGTCTCATGCGGTACCGGTGCCGGGAAGCAGGGCGGATGCGAGTCCAATGGTGGTGGTCGGTGACTGCGTTGCTCGTGCTTCTTCCCTCGGTCACGGCCTGGTTCGGCAGCGAGGTCATCGCGAGCACCGGCCTCTTCCACTACGACTTCCACGTCATCGACGGGATCGGGATCTTCCCTCTGTCTCAGGGCCTCGGCATCGGCTACCTGGGCTCCGTCGGCATGGACGTCATGCAGGTGCTGTGGAATGCCGAAATCATCGTGCTGGCCTTCGCGCTGCCCGTACCCATGGTGGCCGTGGCGGCCCTGCTCCGGCGAAGGTGGCGGGATCGAACCACCCTGGTCCTGGCGGTCGTCCTGGCAGCTCTCGCGGTGGTCAATCTCGCCGCCAACATCGTCGGCCCCTGGTCGGACCTGACCCACTGCCCGCCGGCCGATTACCTGTCGCTCCCCAGCTGGTACTCCTGCTACCGGAACGGCACAGGTGTCGGCATCCCGCCTTTCTTCTACGGTCCTGCTTACGCCTTCGCCGCCTACGTCCTGATCGAGATCCATCGTCGTAACCTCACCGATGTGCCTCATCGCCCTGAGGCGCAAAGCGGCGTTGACGTCGTTTCCTGACGTTCGCCCCGCGGACGGGACTCCGTGAAACACGCCCCTGTCTCGGATTCGGTGGTGACAGAACGTTCTGATACGCCGGTCGGTGCGCAAGAACTGACGTTTTCGGGTGCGGCCTCTCCTTTCATCGGAGAGGCCGCACCCGTCCCCTTCGCCGGTCGGGCTTCAGGGGCTGTTTCACCCGCCGGTCAGACCACGGTGCAGGCGATGCCGTTGAGGGTGAAGGCGGTCGGTTCGGTGGTGTTGCCGGTGTGGTTGGCCTGGAAGCCGATGTCGATGGTCGCTCCGGGGGCGAGCGTGCCGTTGTGGCTGACGTTGCGGGCGCTCACCTGACCGCTGGAGGGCGAGTAGGTGGCGTTCCAGCCCGAGGTGATGGACTGGCCGGAGGGCAGGGTGAAGACCAGCGTCCAACCGTTGATCGTCGAGGTCCCGGTGTTGGTGATGCTGATGTTGGCGGTGAAGCCGTTGTTCCAGGGGCTCATCGCGTAGGCGACCCGGGGCCCGGTGCCGGGCGTCGGGGTGGGCGTCGGAGTCGGGGTGGGACTCGGGGTGGGGGTCGGGGTGGGGTTGGAGCCCAGGCTGGTCACGAAGGTCATCACGCTTCGGGCGGGAAGCGTGACGGTGAGGGAGCCGTTCGACATGGTGGTCGCCCCCTGGGGCGCGACGTTCCTGCTCGCGTCGGTCAGCCAGGACGAGACACTGGATGATCCGGTGCTGTTCGCCACGGTGAACTGCTGACTCACCGCGGAGGTGCCCTTGTTGACGGCGACGATGACGACCGAGGAGTCACCGCCCCGGTACGCCGAGACGTAGACGTTCGACGCCGGGTTCGCCGTCGCGTCGACCCGCACGTATCCGGGGCGGACGAACCTGGCGAAGTGCGCCATCATCGCGCCACGCTTGCTGATCTGGCCGTCCTCCCGCATGGGGCCGTAGCTGCGCCGGATGTACCACCAGATGTACGCCTGGAACTCGGCGTCCACCATGGCGCGGTGGATGTGCTCCCCCACGTCGAGCGCCTGGGGCCAGGTGTCCGCCGAGTCGGTGCTGTTGGGGAGGTAGACCTCGGTCATCCAGAGTTCCTTGCCCGCGCCCTTCTGCTTGAAGAGGGGGTAGGGGAAGTTCGAGAACTGCGTGCCGTAGAGGTGAGCGCCGAGGATGTCCATGTTGGCGAGCGCCACGGGGTCGTTGAGGATCGGGTCCGAGATGTTCTTCAGGTACTGGAAGGACTCGGGCGCGATGACCCTGGTGTTGATCGAGCCGGCGTTCTCCCGCATGAACCGGAGGATCTCGGCGGGAGTCCACCACGTCCAGTCATGCGCGTAGTCGGGCTCGTTCTGCACTGATATGCCGTACAGGTTCACCCCGTTGTTCCGCATGTGCGTGCTGAAGTCGTTCAGGTGCTGGGCGTAGGCCCCGTACATGTTGGACCTGAGGCGTTTCGCATTGGTCTGGCTGCCGCGGACGAAGGTCTCGACCATGCCGGCGGGGGGATTCCACGGCGACGCGATGACCGTCGCCCCGAGCTCGATCGCGCGCCTCGCCGTCGCCACATCGCGGCTCCAGTCCGCCTGGTTCTCGGGGACGGGAATCCTCAGCACGGAGAACCCGAGCCGGCCCTCGCCGGTGCCGAACGCCGTTTCCCGCTGGGCAGCCGTCAGGTCGCCGATCCAGGACGCGAAGGTCATGCCGCCGAAGCCCCGGATCGTCTGCCGTTGCGCCGACGGATTGATGACCGCCGTGGCGGCCACGGCCTCCGAGGCTCCCATGACCGTGGTCGCGGCCGTGAGGACCGGCAGGGCCCCCATCGTCGTCAGGATGGTTCTCCGGCTCAGCGGCTTTCGCTCGCCGCTTGCGGGCTCATTCTGATCTTGCGTCATGTCTCGTCCTTTTGCCCGTTGGTGCTGATCCGCGCCTTCTGAGTCCCGTCGGCCCACTCGGCGCCGGTCCCCGGCGTCGTCATGGGATGAACGTTGATCGTGTTACCGCTAACATGAGCGGCTGCTATCGGCTCCCAAAATTGTTGGCGTTAACATTTCCCGCTACGAACCGGCGTGCGGGTGCGACGGCGAGGTGGACCACTCAGGTGGTCGCGCGGAGGGGTGACACTCCAGCGGAGTGTGGTTCCGTCCCGGCGGCCGGGTCAAGCACGAGGCGGGCCGGCGAGCAGGCGAACTGCGTGAACCTCTCGTCGAGCCGTGAAAATTTCAGGTCAGGAACCCGCGGCCCCGCGCCGGTGCCGCGGGCGGGGACATCGGCAGTCATGTGAGCCGCCACCTCTCGCTCGACCATCCTGAGAGGGTCGTGGCCGTTCACCGTACCGACGCGTACCGAACGGCGATGACGGGCTGAGCGCGCCGGCACGGCGTCGACGGCGGCCCGGTTGTCGTACCCGTGCCTTCCCCACCGGCTCTGGCCACTGTTGACGCCGAAACGGGCTGGGCCGGTCACAACGTGGCGTCCTCCCAGTGCGGGGTGTGCGATTCGATGTCCTCCGGCACACGAATCCGCCCGTTCACGAGAACAAGGGACGCGATCTCGGTGCTCTCGTGAAAGCGCAGGTAACCGATGAAGGATTCGACACCGCCGGCATGTGCGTCGGCCGAGCACCGGCCGAGCCAGTCCAGCAGTGTCCGGAGCCGGTAGAAGTCGTCGGGATGGAGCTCTTGGCGTACCGTCAGCGCCCAGCCGTCCGGTCGCTCTCGCGCGACCAACTCGGCGACAAGCGCGCCTCCCACTCGCCGGGCGGCGCCGCGCCGCGCGAACACGGGCTCCGCCTCCGCGTCCTCCCACTCGCAGTCGGGGTCGTCAGGATCACCGAGTGGATAGGTTTCCACGTACCTGTCAGTGCCGATCGGCAGTCGCTCAGGTCGTGGCCCCTGTCCCACATGCCACCGCAGCTCGGCGAGCTCGTCGTCGGTGACATCAGCACGGATGTTCACCGACAGTACGAATTCGTAGATGTCCGCCATCGGCACACCGTACCGTCGCGACACCCTGAAAGATCATCTTGAGGGGCTACGGCGGGGCGGGGCGGTTCGAGGGCCGGATCACGAGTGCGGTTCCGGCGACAAAAGTGATCGCGGCCGTCGCGAGGAGGGACCAGACCACGGGCCGATACCATTCGGGGCCTTCCGACACCGACAGATGAACCGGCTCCCCGTTGCCATGGACGAACGGCCCCAGCGCCACGGTCGCGAGCAGCACCGTCATATACGGCACGACCGCCACACCCGCCAGCGTCGCCGCCGTCACGTGCGCCCCGTTTCCGCCGCGTGCCGCGCCGATGGCGACCGCGCAGGCCACCAGCGCGGCCACGGCCAGCAGCGCCGCGTACACCCAGGCGTCTCGAACGGACAGGTCGAGCAGGCGATCGGCGGTGCCGGGATCGTGGACGAAGCCGCTCGCCGCGTCCGCTCCCTCGGCGACGGTCTCGCCGAGCGCCGCCTTCCTCGCCTGAGCGATGCCCGCGAAGTTCAGTGCCGCCACCGCCAGGGCACACGTCGCCGTCACGGCCATGAACCCGGCGGCGAGAGGGCGGGCGGACGCGGGCCCGCCGGTCGTTCTGACCGACCATCGAGCGATCAGGATGAGCACGACCATGTGGACAGCCGCCGCGAGCGCGATCACCACGGTCCGGGCGGGCGCGTACCAGTACGGGTGGACGGCCCGCAGCGCCTCCCCGTAGGGGGCGGTGAGCCTCGGCTCGGGCAACGGCTGGAACCACAGCGCCGCGCCGAGCCCGCACAGGTAGGGAGCCGTCACCACCCCAGCCCAAAACGACATGGCGACCGACCGGCGCCTCCAGGCGAACCAGGCCAGCGTGCCCAACGTCCCCGCGGCCACCGCGATGAACAGCGCGAAGGCGGTGGTCCGCCCCGCGGCCTCCTCCCTGACCCGCCGCACCTTCTCGGCCAGGCCACCATCCGAGCCCGCCACCCCTTCGATGTCCGGCCTCGCGTCCGGCAGCCGTGCGGCCGCCGATCCCAGCTCGGCAGAGGCGAGTACGTCGAGCACCACCACGGCCAGGCCCCACATCATGACGAGAGCCAGCACGACCATGGACACGACCAGGCCGCGGTCACGTCCGTCCGCGAAAGTCTTCGGCGCCATGGCCACCTCTGGATCTCAGGTCGTGTCCCGATGGGGGACCAAAGTATCCGTCATATGGGGAAGATTCCGATATCACCGATGTGAGGGTGGCTTTCCTGATCGCCGGAACCTGTCGGTGCCGGACCACGCCGTACGAGTTGTGCCAAGCCCGGAGGGCGGGGCGTCATCCGCGCACGCTCCGGCCGGACGGCAGTCCGGCAGTTCACGAGACCTGTCGAGGGCCGATCCGGCAGAACGGCGATGAAAGGAGTCGGCAGCAGCGGCTCGATGACCGCCCACAACTCGTCGCCGAGTGGGCGGGCCGCAGCAAGGCCACACCCGCCCCGTCTACGACGTGGCGATCGGCAAGCGCAGCAACGGCACCGCGGTCATCGTCTCCACCGGAGAGGACGGGACCGTACGAATCTGGGATCTCGACACCGGAAAGTCTCTGGGTAAGCCACTCAGATCCGGGCACGATCTCGTACACGCGGTGGCGACGGGCAGGCGCGACGATGGCACTCCTGTCATCGTCTCCGGTGGTGAGGGGCGTATCAGGGCGGCCTTCCATATCTGGAATCTGGACACGGGAAAGCTCATCGGCAGACCGATCAGAGGGCATTACTCCGGTGTCATGGACATAGAGGTCGCCAAGCGTGGCGACGGCACACCCGTCTTCATCACGGGCAGCACCGACGGCAGAGTGCGGGTGTGGAAATCGACGAGGTGAAGGCGCGGAAGCCTCCGAAGGTCCGGGAGGTCCTGGATCGGCGCGTGGCGGTCGATCCGGTTCAGGCGCGCGAACTGCTCACCGCGGTGACCTGCGTGAGCCGTCTCGACCGTGGTCGGCACCTGCGCGACTTCTTCGTCTGCCTCTACTTCGCCGGTCTCCGCCCGGCCGAAGCGCTCGGGCTCCGCAAGCATGGCTGCCGCCTCCCGGCGACACGCGGCGGTGTCCCGGTGGCTCGACGCCGGGGGCGGCTCCCGACGTGGCGGAGCAGGCGGGGTCGGGCTGAGGCCCGCAGGTGGCGAAGGTAGATGATGCGGGCCAGGGCGTGCAGCCCTTGATGCAGATCGGTTCGGCCGTGCCGGCATAGACCGACGCCCTGTCCGCGTCCTTGCTTGGTGACATCGCGAGGAGGACAGGTGGATCCAGGATTTGAGGCGGACTTCCGGGAGTTCGTCGTCGATCGATCGGGAGCGCTGTTCCGTACCGCGTACTTGCTGACCGGTGACCGGCACGCCGCCGAGGACCTGATGCAGTCGGCGTTGGCGAAGACAGCGGTGAAGTGGCGCAGCCTGCGCGACCCGGCGGCCATCGAGGGTTATGTCCGCCGTGTCATGTACCACGAGCAGGTGAGCTGGTGGCGGCGCCGTTCCCGCGTCGCCGAAGTGTCCACCGGATGGCTGCCGGAACAGATCGGCGACGGGCACGCCGAGATGGTGGACCTTCGCCTGGTGATGCGCGCGGCTCTTGCCCGGCTGACCCCGAGGCAGCGGACCATGCTCGTGCTGCGCTACTTCGAGGACCTGTCCGAGACCGAGATCGCGCGGTTGCTCGGTGTCAGGGTGGGCTCCGTGCGCAGCCAGATCTACCGGTCGTTGGAGCGTCTGAAGAAGGCCGCACCTGAACTGAGCACCGTGAGGGAGTTCGGATGAACATCGAGGATCTGCTGCGCGAGACCCTCTCCGACATGGCCCATGAGGAGCAGCCACCCCCACCGGGCCGGTTCTTCCCTGCCAACCGGAATCGATCCCGCCGGCGCGGCCTCGCCCTGACGGCAGCGGCGGCCGTAACCGTGATGGCGGTCGGATCCACGCTCGTGGTCCAGGGGCTGTCCTCTCCGGCGGCGGCCCCCAAGGACCTCACCGGGCGGGGCTCCGGTGAGACTCTTGCGGAGACCAGGCCAGGGCAGACCACCCTGACCGTGAGAGAAGGACAGCGGCTCACGCAGATCCTGAAGCAGCTGTCGACCGCCACCGGCAGACCGCTCGCGGAGTTCGAGCGGGCCGCCAGGGACGGCGAGGCACTCGGCCTTCCGGCCTACGCCAAGGGCGCGCTGGAAGGATTCGCCTTCCCCGCGACCTATGAGGTCTCACCCGCGTCGAGCCCCGGCGAACTCCTCGCCGCGATGGTGACACGCTTCAACCGCGCCGCCGAGGACAGCGACCTGGTGAACGGCGCCAGGCACGTCGGCCGTACGCCATTGGAGATCATGACCATCGCCAGCATCGTCCAGGCCGAGTCGACCGACAAGCGCGACATGCCCAAGATCGCGCGGGTTATCCACAACCGGCTGAACCACACGCCCGAGATGACGCTGCAACTGGACAGCACGATCATGTACGGCCTGAACAAGCTCGGCGCGAAGGTCTCGAACGAGGATCTCAGGAGCAGGTCGCCGTACAACACCTATGCGCACCTCGGCCTGCCGCCCGGTCCCATCTGCAACCCGGGTGCCGCCGCCATCAAGGCTGCCCTGAAGCCGGCCGCCGGGCCCTGGCTGTACTTCGTGAGGACCGATCCGGAGAAGGGCATCACGAAGTTTGCCAGCTCCGAATCCGAGTTCATCAAGCTGGTCGAGGAGTACAAGAAGAACCGCAGGACGGGGTGACGGAGCGGCGCGCCACGGCCTTGTTTGTCCGGGGCCCTCTCTTCTCGCCTGGCCGACCTGAACGGAGCCCGTGGAAGGCACCTACCTTGTGACCTCACCGGCCAAAACCTCACGAAACTCGCCGATAGCGGGACGGCTCTGCTGGTCAAAGGGAACCGTACGGAGCAGCATTCTTCCGGTTTCGATGATGTGGTTACTCCGGTAGACGGAAGGGAGAGGGGCTATCACCGCCGCCGCCTGTCGCATGCCTTCGTCGATGCCTCCTCTGACGACCGTGCAGAGTGCCTCATGGAGCAGCACATTGGCCTGATACTGATAATCCCCGGTCAGTCTGAGGACTTTCTCTCGGGCCTCGTCTGCCTTTTCCTCATCACCGGCACCAGCATAAACCCAACTCTCCGTAAAATGGATCTGGCTTTCCTTCCAGAAGCCCAGAGAGTCTCCGGTGGAACCCTTTTCTGTCAGGTCGAGAAGAACGTTCAGCGCTTCGCGTGCCTCGTCATGTCTGCCGAGCAGAGTGAGAGCCTTCGCCTGGGTGGACATTAGGTCGACAGAAGGTCCACCGCCAATCTGCTTCGCATTGTGGACGAGGTGCAGGATCGTCTCCGGAGCACGCTGTCCGTAGAGACCGTGGCCCACCTCCTCGCACCGGACCAACAGGCGCAACTCCCGATCTCCCGAGGCGTCGGCCGCATGACGGGCCGTGTGCCACCAGCGGATGGCGGCTCCGTGGTCACCTAGGCGGGTCAAGGCGTTGGCGTGGATCGTGGAGAGCCCCGCCATGACCTTTTGCAGTTCGACTACTTCGGCGGGAGGAGACATCTCCATCTGCCGTCGCACAGCGAGCAGATCGATGACAAGATCGGCTACGACCTGCGCGGGCGCACGGGTTCGAAGCGCGTACAAGTGATCGCTGGATGCCAGTTCCCATTCCTCGACGCTTCGGAAGTCGTGGCCGAGAGACAGGTCGAGCAGGTGGCGAACCGGCTCACCGAGCATTCCGATTCCGGCGCTCGCGACGGCAAGCTGCAGAAGCCTTCGGCGTTCCGTGTCCATGTCGTCTCCATGAGGTTCTTCCCAAACGAGACTACTCTGCGGCGATCTCTCCAGATTGGAGGCGCCTGGCACAAGGCCGGTGTACGCCGAGATCAGTGCCTCGACCAGGGCCGCGTCCATACGAACTCGCGGCATTCGCGCGAAGCCCTGAACCGGAAGACCTCCGTCGTCGGGAACAGCCGGTAGGCGGGCCTGAGCCGTTTTCCCGATGGCGAAGAGTTCCGCTTCGGTCATGTCGAACGCCCGGCAGTAGAGCGTGAGGTAAGGATTCTTGGGCTTGTGCCTGCCCGCTTCCCACCCCTTGATCGAACGCACCAGGGAATCTCTGGCCGGCAGACGTTCGCGTGCCCATTCGTCAGCCACCTCAGCCAGGCGCTTCGCCATTTCCTTTTGCGACCAAAGTCGGGCGCATCGCTCAACACGGAGTCGAACGGCCCATTCCGGAAACTCCTTCATCACGCACCTCGGACCAAGGGGGAAACGCCCGTCTCCCTCAGTTTCCCCTAACACCACCTGCCCATACACGGCTTTACGCCATGTGATTAGAGGACGGTCTCTTGAACAGACGGGACCCGCAGGCGCTCGCAACGCCGTACGGGTCCCTTGACCAGGAAGCGAGTCCTGACCCATGAACAAGGCTAGAACCATTCGTGTCCGCTGGAGAGCGGATGCCCCGCCCTTGCCGCTCGGTTGTCGCTGGTGCGGACACGCCCCCTACGCCCACGAGGCGCACAGCCTCCCCCATCGCCGCGACCATCTGTGGGAGCAGCCCACTCCCCGGCAGGTGCAGGCCCGTATGACCGCACGGCGCCGCCTCGGCCTGTGCGGTCCACTGCCGGCGGTGGCGTCACAGCCGACGAAAGTCCAACCGCCCATCATGTCCGCCCACGCACGCCCCGGGCGTCACGCCCGGCCGGTACCGGTCTCCGTCGTTCACGACCGGGGCCATTCGCCGGACACCCTCTTGCCGCGACAACACGACAGGAGGTCGTGGCGTGAGCGCATCCCCACGAGGTGACGCCCTCATGAGCGGGTACGACGACAGGCTCGCTTCCCAGACGCACCCCGTCGCGTCGTCGATCACCACTGGTCCGCCGCCGACCGAAGACCAGACCGGCACCGCTCGACCTGGCGAGCGGTCTCCCGCCTTTCGTCTCGCCGAGGAGCTGGCCGCCCTGCTGGACAGCACTCACGGCATCTCGGCCGACGTCCACCAACTCCGTTGCGGGAAGGCCGTGCTGTCGGTCTATTACGGGCTGCTGGTCTACACCGACGGTGAGAAGTTCTGGTGGACCACTCCCAGGCTCAGCCATTCCGGCGGTCCCCTGCTCACGTCCGCGGCAACGTCGACCGTGGCCGCCGAACGGCTCAGCGAGCACTACGCGATCCTGCGTACCCGCCCCCTTACCACGGTGCTGGGCAGCGAACTGCCGCTGCTGGCAGACGTGATCCTGGCCGACCATGTCGTCCCGCGCTGACGTGCACGCGCCTCGGCTTCGTCCCGAGGCGAAGAGACCAGAGCAATCCACATCGGAGAAACAGCCGTACGAGAAAGGACGCCCATGATGACCTCCCTGGCACAGCAGGTCGCCTGCACCGGGACGATCGACGCCGACGTGTTGGAACGGGTCCGTCACGAGACATTGACCGTCCCAGAAGGGTGGGTCGCCCAGTACGGCGAATACCAGTCGGGCGGCTGGGGGACGCTGTCGCTGCTGAACATGACCGGCGACGCCACCGACGTGACCATCACCGACTGCGATCCCGTGGAGACCGCCCTGCTGGCGTCGATGCCGGCCACCCGGCGGCTCCTGTCCACGCTCGGGTTGCGGTACATGTGGGCGCGGATCGCCCGCCTCGACGCAAGGACTTTCCTGTGGGAGCACCGCGACTACGGAGAGCTGCGATCCGTCGAACGGCACCGGCTGCACATCCCCCTCATCACCAGTTCCTCGGCCTATCTAGTCCTCGCGGGCTCAGCGGTCCACCTGACAACGGGCAACATATGGCGGCTCACTCCGACCTTCGCGCACGGCGCCTGCAACCTGTACGGGCCGACCCGCCTCCATCTGATCCTGGACTGCTACGCCAGCCCTGAGCTGACCGAACTGACCAGGGGACAACAGCTTCCGGACGACTGCGTACACCATCTGCCACACCTCGACGACGATCTGCTCCGGCGAAAGGTCGAGCAGGCACGCTCTCTGATCCGGTTCGGATACGGCCAGGCAGCCGAGCGGCACCTGCTGCGGCTGTTCTTCACCCACGCTCTTCCCGAAGGGCGCGCCTACGACCTGATCAGTGAGCTGTACGAGCACAGCGGCGCGACGCGAACCGCCGAGATGTGGCGTGATCGAAAATCCGTCCTGCTCGGTACGGACATTAGCTGAGAAGACCAACGACCAAGAAAGGAAACCCATGTTCGACACCTGCCATGAGGCCATCGACCGGCTTGCCGCGGTGAACCGGCCCAGCCAGTTCGCCGTCATGGAAAACGCGATCAATCACCTCGTCGCCTGCCCTGCCGTCACCCAACTGCTCATTCGCGGGTCCTTCGCTCGTGGAACCTCCGACCGGCTCTCCGACGTGGATCTCGTCGTAGGAGTCGCACCATCGGCCTTCGCCGAGTTCGTCGACATGCTCGACGCGCTCGCCGTCACCGAGTTCGGCGCGATCATGCCCGGCTGGCCCGACAAGATCGTGCCTCGCATGGGTGGCCTCGGCTATGTGCACCTGCTCGAGGCCGACGGCAAGCTCCACCAGCTCGACCTGTACGTGGCTCCCTCCGACAGGATCGACGACATCACCGCCTCGACCCACGGCCACATCATCTACACCACCCCCCATGCCAGGCACGAGACGTCTGATCCGGCCGTGGCTCAGTTCGTCACCGACCATCTGGCCACCCCGCCCACATGCGAGCAACTCATCGTCGAAGCGCTGGTGCTGGGCTGGATGATCCACAAACGGATCGCCCGGGGACAGAAGTTCATGGCCTACGCCGAGACGCACATGCTTCACACTGCGGCCCGCTCCCTGATCCGGACCGCCCTGTCCCCACGGACGGCGTTCTACGGCTGGTATCACCTCGACACCGACATCGGCGCCACTCCCATCGGCCGCTCCTGCCTCCGAGAACTGGAAGTGCTGATCACCTCCCCGCCGACCCCCACCGTCGCGTCCTTGAAGAACTCCCTCGAACGGATCCTGGCACTGGCCCAGCGCGCGGCCCCGGAGGCGGTGAGTCCCCTGCGCCTGTCCATCGACGCCTACCTCCACCATCTCGACCTCGGCTGAACACCACCGGCCGGTACGGTGAACTCGTGCCCTTACCCGCTA
Source organism: Streptosporangium sp. G12 (assembly GCF_052983175.1). NCBI lineage: Bacteria > Bacillati > Actinomycetota > Actinomycetes > Streptosporangiales > Streptosporangiaceae > Streptosporangium > Streptosporangium sp. G12. Next base: position 38,533 of record NZ_JBRIQO010000014.1, read on the forward strand.
CTGAACAGCGAGCTACCGGCGCCGAGCGGGGATAGACGAGACAGCGTCCCGTCCCGCTCGGCGAGATCGCGTCCGCGTCCGATCCATCCCAACACGTACAGGGCTTTCTCCATGTCATTCGACCGGTTCGGTGATCCACCGCTCGGCTTCACCGCCGTACGTCCCTCATGGGACGAGCTTCCTCACGAGCTGCGCGACTTCCTCACCACCCACCTCGGTTCGCCTGTTGTCAGGGCGGATGTGCAGAGCGGCGGTTTCACACCGGGGGTCGCGGCGCGCCTCACCCTCATCTCCGATCGAGTGTTCGTCAAGGCGATCCCGGACGACCACGTCCTGGCCGCCAAATACCTGGTCGAAGCCGAAACCTCAGAATGTCTTCCCTCCGGTGTACCGAGCCCGCGACTGCGATGGCACGGCGCGGCAGCCGGGTGGACGATCCTCATCTTCGATGACATCGAAGGACACCATCCCGACCTGACCCCGGGCTCGCCGGACGTCCTCACCGTCGCGTCGGCACTTTCCAGCATGGTCACCCTGCTGACACCGAACCCGATCCCCGGCCTTCCGCTCGCCTCCGCCACCCGGACGCACCAGCTACACGGCTGGCGCGACCTGCTCCTTTCTCCTCCCCAGGATCTGGGCGACTGGGAGGGACGCCACATTTACGCGCTCGCCGACCTGGAGACCCGCTGGATGCGCGACGCGGACGGCGCGACACTGGTCCACGGGGACATCCGGCCCGACAACCTGATCATCACCGCGAATGACACCACCGCGGTCGTCGTGGATTGGGCACAGCCCTGCCAGGGAGCCGCCTGGCAGGACATCACCGATCTCGTCCCTCACCTGATCATGACCGGCCACTCTGCCGAGGCTGCGGAGAAAATCCTGGCCGAATTCTCGGCTTGGAACCTCGCCGCGCCAGAGGTGATCACCAGCTACGCGGCGGCGTTCGCCGGATACTGGACCCGGATGAGCCGACAACCCGCACCACTGGGCGTTCCACACCTGCGCGGCTACCAGCGCAGGGCCGCCGCGGCGGCCATCACATGGACGATGTACCGCACCGGCTGGTAGCAGCCCGCGATGGCACCTCAATACCGGGGAAAGGCTACACACCTCGGAAACGATCAACGGCGCCCGATCCGAGGGAAGTCCCTGGTCAGACGCCGTTCGTGATGCTCAGCGGAGAGCGTGGGATTCGAACCCACGAGACCGGTCACCCGGCCTAGCGGTTTTCAAGACCGCCGCCATCGTCCACTAGGCGAGCTCTCCTGATGGCACGTCCGGAGAACGTGTCAGATTGCACCCTAGTCTCTCATTGACCCGGGCGTGCCCGGACCCGGCGGGCGCCTCGTCTCCGATTCGGGGACGAGGCGCCCGCCCGGTGCGGGTCAGGGCTGGGGACCGGCGAAACCGTCGCCGACCGAGGCGGCCAGGCGGAGGTAGGACTCGCGGGTGGCGGGCTGGAGCCTTTCCAGGTCGATCTCCGCGCCCTCCTCGAGGTGCGGGTCGTAGGGGACGCGGATGACGGCGCGGCAGCGGGCCGCGAAGTGGGCTTCCAGGCGGTCGAGGTCGACGGTCGACTTCGAGCGCGGACGGACGCTGCACAACACCACGGTCGCGGAGCGGACGAGCTCCTCGTAGTGGTGGGCCTCCAGCCAGTCGAGGGTCGCCGAGGCGGCGCGGGCGCCGTCCACGGAGGGGGAGCTGACCAGGACGAGCTGGTCGGCCAGGCCGAGCACACCGGACATGGCCGAGTGGAGCAGGCCGGTGCCGCAGTCGGTGATGCAGATCGAGTAGAAGTTCTCCAGCACCTGGGAGACCGACTGGTAGTCGGCCGCGCTGAAGGCCTCGGACACCGACGGGTCACGGTCGGAGGCGAGGATCTCCAGGCGCGACGGGGCCTGGGAGGTGAAGGCCCGGATGTCGACGTACCTCTTGATCTGCTGCCGCTCGTTGAGCAGGTCGCGGACGGTCGCGGAGGTTTCGAGCTCGACCTTGTCCGACAGGGTGCCCCGGTCGGGATTGGCGTCGACCGCGATGACCCGGTCGCCGCGTACCTGGGCGAGCGTGGCGCCGAGGCCGACGGTGGTCGTGGTCTTGCCGACACCGCCCTTGAGGCTGAGTACGGCGACGCGGTGGTGGCCGGTGGCCACCGGGGTGCGTGCGCGGCCGACCAGCTCCCTGCGGCGACGGACCTCCGGGGACTCGCCGGGCTTGATCAGCCCGGCCGACGCCTTGTAGACCAACTTCCGCCAGCCCCCGGCGGGCGCGTTGCGACGGCCCCTCAGCAGCGACTCCGGATCCAGGCTGTCGGCGGACTGCCGGGGAGCCGTGCCCGGAGGTTGGTGCCTGGCCGGTGCGCCGAAGGCGGGTGCCGGAGCCGTCTGGCGGCGGCGTGCCTGGTACGGCTCCCGCACCGGTTCGGCCGCGTCCCGTCCGGGCGCGAAGGGGCTCTCCCGTTCCACGCGCTCCTGGGACGAGTCCCGCTCGGGGGCGGGGGGCGCGTCCCGTCCCGGCGCGAAGGCCGTGGGGCCGGAGAAGGCGGCGAACCCGGAAGAGCCGGAAGGGGGCGGAGCCGAGCTGGAACGCTCCGTGCCGAAGGAGCCACGGGAGCCGGGGGCGGTGTCCGTACCGAAGGAACCCGAGGAGGACTCCGGGCCGAACGCGCCCGAGGTCGCGGGACGCTCCGGCGCCGCGGCCGGTTCCGGCCTGTCGGTGCCGAAGGACTCGGGGGCCCGGAACGACTCGGCGGGCTCCGGCTTGGGCTCGGAACCGGACGTGGGAACGGGCGCCGCAACGGGTTCGAAGCGATCCGAGTCGGGTTCGAAGCGCTCGGGCGCCTGCCTGGGCGGCTCCTTCACCACCGACGTCACCGTGGATTCGAAGGACTCGAAGGGTTCGAAGATCGTACGGTCGCGGTCGTGCTCGGCACCGGCGGCGGGGAAGCGGTCGGCCTCCGCGGCACCTGGCGAGAACCGGTCGCCACCGTCGGACGCACCGGACGTGCCGGACCCGGTCGTGCCGGACGCGGACCGGTCGGTCTCGGCGGTTCCGGCGGTTCCGGCGGTTCCGGCGGTTCCGGCGGAGAAGTCTCCGCCGGTCGAGGAGCCGGTCGAGGAGAAGTCCTTGCCGCCCGAGGTGGAGCGCGTGCCGCCACTCCCGAAGGAGAAGCGGTCGGGGTCGGTGCCGCCGAACTCCGTGCCGCCGAAGGTGAACCGCTCGGTGTCCGAGGACGACGGCTTGAGCGGCTCCAGGTCGGAGGGCTCGGCCGGGGCGGAGGCGGGGGACGTGAAGGGTTCGGCCGGCTCCGCCTGGCGCCGGGGTTGCTCGAACAGCCCGCGGGACGGCTCCTGTGCGGGCGCCGCGAACGGGGTGCGAAGGTGCGGCTCGGTGAAGTCGGCGACGCCGTGGTCGCCGGTGTCGCCCTCCTCCTGGCGCGGCAGCGGCTTGAGCGGCGCGAGGAAGCCGTCGTTGTCCTGCTCGCCGGATACCGGAGCGGGCACGGTGAAGGAACTCACCGTGTCGGAGGCCTCCATCCACTCGGCCGCGTCGGCGTCCTCCACCGGCGGGTCGGCGACCGGGTGAGCCGAGTCGACGGCCGCGCGGAACAGCGGCGAGGACGTCGTGTCCGGCTCGGTCGGGACCAGACTCCAGGGGTCCTTCGGGTACGGCGAGACGACGGCGTCGTCCACCGCGGTGGCCTTCACCGCCAGGGCGGGCGCCTCCTCCTCCTGCTCCTTGATGGCGTCGAGCCATGCGAGCTGTTCCTCGAGAGATTCCTCACGATCGTGTCTTGCCACCGTGTTCCCCCTCGGGATGGGCATAAAAGGGCAGCAAACACATAGCAGGTTAACGCCCTGTGTTCCTGTCAACGCGAGCAACCACCAAGTTGGGGCTCAGCGGATACCTTTGCTCACATGCGCGCCATCGTGATCGATAAACCTGGTGGACCGGAAGTGCTGACGTGGCGGGAGGTTCCCGATCCGCTCCCCGAACGCGGCGAAGTCATCATCGACGTGGCCGCCTCCGCGGTCAACAGGGCCGACGCGCTGCAGCGTCAGGGGCTCTACGACCCACCCCCCGGCGCCTCGCCGTACCCGGGCATGGAGTGCTCCGGCGTGGTCGAGGCGGTGGGCCCGGACGTCGAGGGGTTCGCGCCGGGTGACCGGGTGTGCGCGCTGCTCAGCGGCGGCGGGTACGCGGAGAAGGTCGCCGTTCCCTGGCAGCAGGTCATGCGGGTGCCGGAGGGCGTCGACCTGGTCGAGGCCGCCGGGCTGCCCGAGGTGGCCTGCACGGTCTGGTCCAACGTCTTCATGACCGCGCGCCTGCGGAAGGGCGAGACCCTCCTCGTGCACGGTGGCGCCAGCGGGATCGGCACGATGGCCGTACAGCTGGCGAAGGCGTTCGGCTCGCGCGTGGTCGTCACCGCCGGGTCCCCCGAGAAGATCGACCGCTGCCTGGAGCTGGGCGCCGACGAGGGGATCGACTACCGGCGGGAGGACTTCTCGGAGAAGGTCAGGGCCGATGTGGTCCTCGACATCATGGGCGGCAAATATCTTCCGGGGAACATCAGGGTTCTCAAGACGGGCGGCCGGCTGGTCGTGATCGGCCTGCAGGGTGGCGCGAAGGGCGAGCTGAACCTGGGAGCCCTGCTCGCGAAGCGGGCCTCGGTGTACGGCACCACGCTGCGTTCCCGGCCCGTCGACGAGAAGGGGGCGATCGTGCGCGGGGTCGTGGACAACGTCTGGCCCCTGCTCGACGCCGGGGCCATCCGTCCCGTCGTGCACGCCAGGGTGCCGATGAGCGACGCGGCCGAGGCCCACCGCATCCTGGAGTCCGGAGAACACATCGGGAAAATCCTGCTAGTAAGTTGAGGCTATGAACGCTGAGGAGAGCACTCCGCACATCGTGGTCGTGGGTCCCCAGGGCTCCCAGGGCGAGGAGGAGGGTGAGAGCCGGTCGATCGCCGACCTCGTTGAGCAGCCCGCCAAGGTGATGCGCATCGGCAGCATGATCCGCCAGCTCCTCGAGGAGGTCCGGGCGGCTCCGCTGGACGAGGCCAGCCGCAAGCGGCTCAAGGAGATCCACGAGAGTTCCATCAAGGAGCTCGAAGACGGTCTGGCACCGGAACTGGTCGAGGAGCTGGAACGGCTCTCGCTGCCGTTCACCGAGGACGTCAACGGCACCCCGCCCAGCGAGGCGGAGCTCCGGGTCGCCCACGCGCAGCTGGTCGGCTGGCTCGAAGGACTGTTCCACGGCATACAGACCACGTTGTTCGCCCAGCAGATGGCGGCTCGCGCCCAGCTGGAGAACATGCGCAGGGCCCTGCCCGGCGGCATGTCCCTCCAGCAGCAGGAGGGCTCCCCGGGCGGCAACGCGGGTCCCTACCTGTAAGGCCCCCGCACGACATCCCCACCGGCCCGCCGAGGGGCGTGGTGAAGGCTCGCGAACCGGGCGGAGAGTCCGGCGGACGCCGTCGGCTCCCCGATCGCGAAGCCTTCACCGGGCTTTCTGAGGGCTCGCGGAGCCCGTCACGATCTGTAGAGCTCCTCGAGAACCCCGGCGACCCCGTCGTCGTTGTTGGCCGCGGTCACGTGATCGACCGCGGCCAGCACCTCCGGGTGGGCGTTGGCGACGGCGTACGAGACGCCGGCCCACCGGAGCATCGGAAGGTCGTTGGGCATGTCGCCGAAGGCGATCACCTCTTCGGCCACGATGCCGAGCGTCATGGCCAGGTGGGACAGCGCCGACGCCTTCGTCACGCCGTGCGCGCTCATCTCGATCAGTGCCCGGCCGCTGGAATGGGTGGGGGTGACCAGGTCGCCGACCAGCCCGTAAACCGCCGCATAGAGGATGTCGGGGTCCATTCTGGGATGTAGCGCCAGAAGTTTGGCGCATGGCCGCGAGGTGAGCGTGTCCGTTCCGACGCGGCGTCCGCCGACCGTCTTGCTGTCCCATCCTCCGAGACGGAAGTCCGATTCGTGGGCGAATCCACCCTCGTATTCCACAGAGAACGCGAGGTCGGGAACCTTTTCGCGGAGACGCCTCACCACCTCTTCAAGCACGTCCGGGTGGATGAGGTGGGATTTGACGATCTGCTCACTGTGCAGGTCGTAGACGAGGGCTCCGTTGGCGCATATGGCCAGCCCTCGATGGCGTACGGCTCCCGCGACCATGTGCATCCAGCGAGGTGGCCTGCCGGTCACGAAGACCAGCGTGGCCCCGGCGTTCTCCACAAGCGCAAAAGCGGCGGCCGTACGGGGGGAGACGGTGCCGTCCGAGCGCAGAGCGGTGCCGTCGAGGTCGGTGGCGACCAGCCTGGGGCTTTGCATAACACGTCCCAGTGTGCACTGTGATGGTCGGCGTGTCGGCCCCAGGGATCCGGTCCGAGGAATCTTCCTCATGGCGGGAACACGCATGCGCCGGATAGTGTTAGATGTGATGGCGTTGTATTAGCTGAATCCCGTTGTGAAAACCAGTTTGACTGAGCCACCCCGGGGCCCGCTGTACGACACATGGGGTTCATGAGGTGTGAATCCCAAAGTTTCAAATCCTGAGGGAGAGCTTTAATGGCTCAGGGAACCGTCAAGTGGTTCAACGCTGAAAAGGGCTTCGGCTTCATCGCACCGGACGGCGGTGCACCGGACGTGTTCGTGCACTTCTCCGAGATCCAGGGCAACGGCTACCGTAGCCTCGAAGACGGCCAGCGGGTCGAGTTCGAGATCACCCAGGGCCAGAAGGGCCCGCAGGCCTCGCAGGTCCGCGCCGTCTGACGCATAGACCTCTTGGTTGAACCGGAAGGCGGGGTTCGCTTCTAGCGAACCCCGCCTTCTACCTTTCACCGGCGCTCCGGGGCCTTCCAGGACGTCCCGGAGCACTCCGGCGGCCCGGCCCCGGCCCGCTCCCCGGAGCGCGCCCGCAGACCGGCCCCCGCATGTTTCGCCCCGCTGCCGCCCGCGAGGACCGCTCCGCTCCCTCTGAGGACACCGGGCCGGCCCCTGGGGACACCGGGCCGGGATCCGAGGGCCTCACCGGTAGACCAGACCCGAGAGCCGCCAGGCGAGTCGCCGGCGGAAGGCCGGGCTGAGCGCCAGGAGTCGCAGGATCAGGTTCCTGAGCGGTCGCAGGCGCCTGTTCATGTTGGCCAGCCCGGAGAGCCGCCCGGCGAAGGTGACGACCTGGAGGGCGATGGGGCGACGGGCGGCGGCGTAGCGGTCCAGTGCCTCCTCCGCGCCCTTGAGAGCGATCGTGAGGGCTTCGGCCAGGGCGACGGCGTCCTGGATTCCGATGTTCATTCCCTGCCCTCCCGCGGGACTGTGGACGTGCGCGGCGTCACCGGCGAGCAGGACCCGCCCGGCGCGGAACGTACGGGCCACGCGATGGTGGATGCGAAAGCGCGATCCCCAGACGACCTCGCCGACCACGGCACGCTCCTTCCGGGGGCCCCGGGCGTCCAGCAGTCCCTGGACGAAGGCCACATCCGGCGTGGGAGGCGCCTCGTCCACGGTGGAGACGATCCTGTGGGTGCCGTCGGGCAGCGGCGCGACCACGACCAGACCGGCGGGCGAGAAGTAGAGGACGACCTCGTCGCGGGGCACGCCGCCGGTGAGGCGCACGTCGGCCAGGCTGAACGACTCCGCGTACCGCTCACCCTCGAACGCGACTCCCACCTGCTCACGGACCGTGCTGTGCATGCCGTCGGCGCCGACGAGGTACTTCGCGGTGACGACCGCGCCCCCGGAGAGGCGCGCGGTCACCCCCTCGGCGTCCTGGGTGAGGCTTTCCAGGGTGTACGGCCTGGCGACACGTCCGCCCAGTTCGGCGAGGCGCTCCAGCAGCACCCGCTCGGTCACCGCCTGGGAGATCATCAGCGTGTACGGGTAGCGGGTCGGGAGCCGGTCGAAGCCGACGGGCACCAGGATCCTGTCGCGGTCCCTGATGGTGAACCGCCGGGCGTGGATTCCCAGGGCCGCCAGACGCGCGGAGACTCCGAGGTCCTCCAGGACCTCCAGCGTCCTGGCGTGCACGACGGCGGCTCGCGAGGTGTTGTCGCCGACCGCCTGGTCGTCGACGACGGTCACGTCGAATCCCTGCCCGGCGAGGTGGACGGCGGCGGTGAGGCCGGTCGGGCCCGCGCCGACGACGAGAACGTCCGTGGTCGCGGGAAGCGTGGGGAGCATTTCGTCCTCCTTGAGAATGCCAACGCTTGTTGGTCAACGCTCGTTGGCATAACTGTGCATCTCCGCCCTGGCGATGTCAACAGTCGTTGGCCTACAGTTGTTGGCATGCGCAGAACCTCGGAGGACACCAAGGCCGCGATCCTGACCGCGGCACGCGAGCGCTTCGCGGCGGACGGTTACGAGCGAGCCACCATCCGGGCCATAGCCTCGGACGCGGGCATCGACCCGTCCATGGTCATGCGCTACTACGGCAACAAGGACAGGCTCTTCGCCGCCGCGGCCGACGTCGACCTGAGATTTCCGGATCTGGCGGCGGTCCCCCGGGAGGAGGTGGGCAGGACGCTCGTCGCCCACTTCCTCGACCGCTGGGAGGACGACGAGGGCATGATGATCCTGCTCCGTACCGGGGTCACCAACGAGGGCGCCGCCGAGCGCATGCGCGAGATCTTCGCCGCCCAGCTCGGCCCCCTCGTCGCCCGCCTCAGCGCCGACCCCGCCCAGGCCGCGCTACGGGCCGGGCTCACCGCCACCCAGGTCCTCGGCATGGCCCTGTGCCGCTACGTCCTGCGACTGCCGCCCGTGGTGGCCATGTCCCGGGAGGAGATCGTCGACTGGCTCGGCCCCACGATCCAGCGCTACCTCGCCGAGTGAGCGGAACGGCGAGGCGAGCGGGACAGGCGAGGCCGACGGGACAGGCGGGAGGATCCGCCGGGCACCGGGGGCGTGCGAGCCGCCCGGGTTCCGGGACACGCCTCGGTCACGAATGCCGCCGCACCCGAACCGGGCCGCGCCGCGGCGGATCCAGCCGGTCATGGAAAGTTCGCAAGAGCCCCTCCTCGCCTGGTTCGGGCATCCGGCGACCGTGACCGCCACCTTCGTCCTGCTGGTCAACGACCATCTCCTCAAGGCCCTGTGGCCGGGGCTCGTCACCGGCAAGCTGAGCGACGTCGCGGGGCTGCTGGTCGCCCCGCCCGTACTCGCCCTCGCCCTTTCCCTCGCCTTCTCCGCGGTTCTCGCCCTCCTGCGAATCGGTTCCTCCTCCTCTGCTCTCGCCTCCCTCCGAACCGGTTCCTCCCCGGTCCTCGCCTCCCTCCGAACCGCAGCCTCCCTCGCCCCCACCCGGCTCGCCGCCCACGGGGCGATCGTCGTCACCGGTGTGGGCTTCACCCTGGTCAAGACCACGGAGGCGGGCGCGGAACTCGCCTCCCGGGCCTGGACCCTGGCCGCGGGCCCCTCACGGACCCTGGCCGACCCGACCGACCTGGTGGCCCTGCCCGCGCTGGGCGCCGCGTGGTTGATCTGGCGCCGGTGCGGCACCGGTCACCGGGCACGGCGAGCCCGCGCGCTGATCATCGTCCCGGTCGCCCTCGTCGGGGTGACCGCCACCGCGGCCGAACCGCAGCCGCCCGCGGCGACGCAGGTCTTCGTACGCGGCGGTGGCATCACCGTGGTCCTGGACCAGGGGGCCGAGATCCTCTCCCGCGACGGCGGCCGTACGTGGATCGGTCGTCCCGCGCAGGAGCGGAGCCCTATGAGCCCCTCGCCCTCGCCGGACTCGGGCCTCCCGGGAGCCGGGCCCTCGCCCACCCCCGATCCGGTGACCCGGGCCTGTCTGCCCGACGAGCCCGCGCACTGCTACCGCGTCGTCCCTCCTCGGCTGGCGGTGGACGAGTCCCGGGACGGCGGGACCAGCTGGAACACGGTGTGGGCGGTCTCCGAAGGACGTCAGGGAGCACTCCGGCGGCAGATGGAGGACCGGTGGCAAAGACCGTGGCAGGGTTCCTCGGCCATCGCGGTACAGCGCGTACCGGGCGGGCACGTGGTGGTGGCGGCCAACGGCGACGACGGCGTCGCCGTGCGGGACGCGCGGGGGAACTGGCGGCGGATGGGCCTGTCCGACGGGGGTTTCTCCGCGGAGGCGGCGATCCCGCTCGACGCGCCGGGCGTCGACCTGACGACGGAGCACCGCGTCGGCCTCTTCGTCGGCCTGCTCGGCTTCATGTCCGGCATGGCCGTGGCACGCCGTCACACGCGGCGGGCCACCGGCTTGACCGTGCCCGCGTACGTCCTCGCCGCGGTCGGTTTCGTGCTCACCCTGCCGTCCGACAAGATTTACATCATCGGCGCTCTGGTGGCCCTGCTCGGCGGCGTCTGCGCCCTCGTCGCGACGATCCTCACGGCGGCGGCGGCGATCCGGGCGCGCGTACCGGCGCGGACCTGGCTGGCGCTGGTCGCCATCGCCGTCTGCACGCCGTTCTCGATGTGGATGCTCTTCACGGCCTGGCGGTCGGGCACCATCGACGATTATCCGACGGCCGGATTCCTCGCCTGGCTCGTCGGCGGGATCGGAGTCGGAGGATCCGTCCTGGTCGGCTGGGCGGGCGCGGCGCAAGCGGGGGAATCGGTGGAGGCGGAGGAGCGTCCGGCGTGAACACCGTGAGGGCCTCGCCGCGCGGCGGGGCCCTCACCGTGAGCCTCGCCGCGCGGTGCGGGTCTCTACTTGACGGGCTCGAGCACGTCGAGGCCGACGTACGGGCGCAGGGCCTTGGGGAGCACGACGGAGCCGTCGGCCTGCTGGTGGTTCTCCAGGATGGCGACGATCCAGCGGGTGGTGGCCAGCGTGCCGTTCAGGGTGGCCACGTGCTGGGGCTTGCCGCCGGAGTCACGGAAACGGACGCCGAGGCGGCGGGCCTGGAAGTCGGTGCAGTTGGAGGTCGAGGTGAGCTCGCGGTAGCGGCCCTGGCTGGGCACCCACGCCTCGCAGTCGAACTTCCGCGCGGCCGAGGACCCCAGGTCTCCGGCAGCGGTGTCGATCACCCGGTAGGGCAGCTCGACCTTGGCCAGCATCTCCTTCTCCCAGTCGAGCAGGCGCAGGTGCTCGGCGTGTGCCTCCTCGGGGCGCACGTAGGAGAACATCTCCACCTTGTCGAACTGGTGGACCCGGATGATGCCACGCGTGTCCTTGCCGTACGAGCCCGCCTCGCGGCGGAAACACGAGGACCATCCCGCGTAGCGGTACGGGAGCGCGGAGCCGTCCAGGATCTCGTCACCGTGGTAGGCCGCCATCGGCACCTCGCTCGTGCCGACCAGGAACAGGTCGTCGTCGGGCAGGTGGTAGACCTCGCTGGCGTGGGCGCCGAGGAAACCGGTGCCCTTCATCGACTCCGGCTTGACCAGCACGGGCGTGATCATCGGGATGAAGCCCGCCTCGATCGCCTGCTGCATGGCCATGTTGAGCAGCCCGAGCTGCAACCGCGCGCCGACGCCTTTCAGGAAGAAGAACCGCGAGCCCGAGACCTTCGCGCCGCGCTCCATGTCGATCGCGCCGAGCAGCTCGCCCAGCGCCAGATGGTCCTTGGGCTCGAAGCCGAAGGACGGCTTCTCGCCGATCTCCTCCAGCACGACGTAGTCGTCCTCGCCGCCGGCGGGAGCCCCCTCCTCCACGAGGTTGGGCACCGTGTAGAGCAGCTCGTCGAGCTCGGCGCCGAGCCCCTCCGCCTCGGCCTCGGCGGACTTGACCTGCGAGGAGAGGTCTTTCGCCCGCTCCAGCAGGGTGGCCTTCTCCTCCCCTGAGGCACGGGAGACCGACTTGCCGACGGTTTTCTGCTCGGCGCGGAGCGTCTCGAAGCGGCTCAGCGCGCCGCGCCGCCGCTCGTCGAGGTCGAGCAGCGTGTCGACGACAGAGTCGTCCTCACCGCGGGCACGCTGCGACGCCCGTAGCCGGTCGGGATCCTCACGAAGGGTACGCAGGTCAATCACAGCCACAAGGCTACCGATGTACGGCTCGCGCCCGCGCCCGGATTGACCGGCCCGCCCCAGCGGCGGCGGTGGCGAGCCGGCCGCGGCATCCGTTTCCCGCCCGCCGGGACGCCTTCGGCGGGCGTACGCCGGCACCGTCCCGGAACCGGGTGCCGGCTCTCGGGCCGGGTGGCGATCAGACCTGACCGGTGCGGACCCTGCCGAGCCAGCCGGCGGCCTCGGCGAAGTCGTTGTCGTTCGTACCGCGCTTGATCTGCGGGAAGAGACCGTCGGCGCGCGGGTAGCTGCCCAGGAAGCGCACCTTGGCGGAGATGCGGTGCAGACCCGAGATCGCCTCTCCGACGCGGGCGTCGGCGGCGTGGCCCTCGAATTCGAAGTGGAAGAAATAGCGGCCGATGCCGTCGCCGGTGGGCCGCGACTCGATGCGGGAGAGGTTGACGCCGCGGACGGAGAACTCGGTCAGCATCTCCTGCAGCGCGCCCGGGTGGTCGTCGGCGAGGAAGACGACCAGTGAGGTGCGGTCGGCACCCGTCGGCTCGGGCAGCGGGCCGGGACGCGACACCTGGACGAACCGGGTGACGGTGTCGGTGCGGTCACCGATCCTGGCCGCGAGCTCGACCAGGCCGTAGTGCTCCCCGGCGATGCGCGCGGCGATGGCCGCGTCGTACGGCGACCCGGGAAGCGCGACCTCCTGCGCCGCGGCGGCGGTCGACGGGGCGGCGACCACCACGGCGTCGGGCAGCTCGCGGGCGATGAAGTTGCGGCACTGGGTGATGGCCGCCGGGTGGGAGAAGACCCTCTTGATGTGGCCGATCTCGGTGCCGGGACGCGCCAGGAGCGAGAACTCGACGGGGAGCAGCAGCTCGGCGGTGATGAGCAGCGACTCACCCCGGGCGAGCTCGTCAAGGGTCGTGGTGATGGCGCCTTCGAGCGAGTTCTCCATCGGGACGACGGCTCCGTCGGCCTCGCCTCGCCGGACGGCCTCCAGGGCCGCGGTGACGTTCGGGCTCGGCAGGCGCTCGGCCTCGGGCGCCAGGATGCGCAGGGCTTCCTCGGTGAAGGTCCCCTCCGGTCCCAGGTAAGCGAGTTTCGACATGCCCCCAGGTTATCCGGCGACTGTCGGAAAATGTGCGCAGGATTACCTACTGACGCGACCGATTCCGACATGATCACTCGGAGTCGTTCCACGTCAGAGGCCATCTCCTGTCGATCATCCCCTCGACGGCCGCGTGCGGGGGCCGTCAGGAGAGCGCCCGGAACGCCTCTCTCCGCCTGGGCAGCCATACCCCCAGCAACCAGACCAGGGCCAGCGCGCCCAGGCCGAACCCGTTCTGCACGATCTTGCCCAGCACGGGGCTGAGCACCGGGATCTCCGCGGCCTTGATCGTCACCCCCCACCAGGGGATCGGCAGCACGTAGTAGAGCCAGACCCCTGCGGCCACCCGGAGCCTGACCGGGTCGCGCCCGTCACCGGCCAGCGCGCCGAGCACCACGACCACCCAGGCCAGATGATGGATCCAGGCGACCGGCGACAGCAGTACGGCCATCAGCCCGACCAGGGCGACCCCCGCCACGAGGTGCCCGTCGAGCAGGGCCCTGCGGGCGTGGCGGAAGCCGTACCAGGCGACCACCGCGACCAGCGCCACCCAGAGCAGGCTCGTCAGCACGTCGGGCAGGTAGAGGCGGATCAGCATGCCGCGCATCGACTGGTTGGTGGTCGCGGCGTTGGCACCGAGCCGCTCGGGATCGAGCAGCGCGCGGAACCAGAAGTCGGCGGCGTCCGCCGGGATCACCAGGAACGGCAGCAGGGTCAGCAGCGCCGCGGTGAGCGCGGCCACGAAAAAGGTGCCGCGCTGCTCCCGCCTCGCGCCGGGCCCGAAACCGACGATGAGAAGGTAGATCAGGAAGACGCCCGGGGTGAGCTTGACCGCGGTGGCCAGGCCGATCAGCATGCCGCGCGGCCACACCGGACGCCGGGCCACGCAGTCGGCCAGGCAGAGCGCGACGAGCAGGATGTCCACCTGGCCGAAGCGGACCTGGTCCCTGATCGGCATCAGGTAGGTGCACGCGATCATCAGGGCGGCGAACAACAGCGGCGTCCACAGGCGGCCCGCTCCGCCCTCGCCGCCCTCGCCGAACCTGGCGAGCCCGCCCAGCCGGGCGCGTACGCCCTCGAACGTCCCCGTTGTGCGCGCCGCGTCTCCGGCGGGCGCACCGGAGGCGGCGCCCGGGCCCGCGACGGCCGCACCGGGAACGGCCTCCGGGCCTCCGAGCACGGCGCGGAAGGAGAGCCGGACGGTGACCGCCAGCGTCAGGAAGATCAACGCGGTCCACGCCCACTGCGCCGCCGTCCAGGACATCACCGCCAGCGGCGTGGCCAGCAGCGCCGCCACCGGTGGGTAGGTGAAGGGCAGCAGCTGCGGCGCGGGAGTGATGAACCCGTAAACGGGCCGGCCCTCCAGGATCGCCGCTCCGCCGGTACGGTAAACATCGAGGTCGACCAGGCGCTGGTCGTCCACGTTGCCCAGCCAGTAGAGCACCAGCGGGGCCACCGCGGCGGCGACGAGCAGCAACGCGGGCAGCCACGACAGCCATGACAGCCACGTCGGGGGGCGCCGCTCGGTCGTGGTCACCTCGCCAGTCCTCACGAGCAGGCAGGTTACCGTGGGGCCGGGAAAACGGCCGCCCGGCGGATACGGACAGGGGGAACCGGATGGCTTCGGCACACCGCGGTCACGGGACCGCGCGCCCGGCCACCGGGGGGACCGCGACGCGACCGGCGCTCCACCGGGTCGCCAGGACCGCTCCGGCCGCCGCGTCCCTGCTGCCGTCCCTGCTGCTGACCGTGCTGCTGGCCGTGCTCTGCGTCCTCCTCGGCGTCCCGGGCGCCTCGAAGTCCTTCGCCGCCTCCGGCGCTCCAGGCGCTCCGGCCACCCTCGGTGCCGGTACGACGGGCGCCTCGGCGAGGACGCTTCCCGAGAAGGTGGTGATCGTCGGGATACCGGGCCTGGAGTGGGGTGACCTGGACCGGGAGCGGACCCCGAACCTGTGGAGGCTGGTGGGCGAGGGCGGTTCCGCGTCCATGTCCACCCGGGCGGTCCCGCCGCCCGACCGGGGGATCACCTGCCCGGTGGCGGGCTGGCTGACGGTCTCGGCCGGCCAGCGCGCGGGCGCGCCCGGTGCGGGCTGCGAGCCCCCGCGCCCGCCGGAGCCGGCCCCCGGCGGCGGGGCGAGCGTGCCCGGCTGGGCCGAGCTGGCCGCTTTCAACGCCGCCACCTCCTACCGGCCGGTTCTCGGGCAGCTGGGCGAGCTCGCGACCGGGGCGGGCCTGAAGGTGGCCGCCGTCGGGCCGGGAGCCGCCCTGGCCGCCGCCAACAAGTCAGGAAAAATCGGGAAATACGCGGCGAGCATCGAGCAACTGGGCGACCTGTCCCCGTACGGCCTGATCGTGGTCGAGGCCGACGACCTCACCAGGGCCTGGACCGGCCCCTCCCCGGACGGCACCGCGGACGGCACCGGGGACGGGATGACCGGCGAGGCCAGGCGGGAGGCCGTGGCCGGGGCCGACCGCGTGGTGGGCGCGGTCCTCGACCGCCTGCCCCCGTCACGCGGGACCCCGTCGCCCGGGACGGAGACCACGGTCCTGGTCGGGGGCCTGGCCGACACCTCGGTGATGCCCCACCTGCACGTGGCGATCGCCCGGGGCCCGTCCCCCGACGGGGGAACGTACGCGCGCGGCTACCTCACCGCCACCTCCACCCGCCAGGACGGCCTGGTCACGAACACCGACCTGACCGCCACCGCGATCGGCCTGCTGAACATGCAGATCCCCAAAGGGGTCGTGGGACGCCCCTGGCTGGGCGACGTGCCGAGCGGGGAGCCGGTCGCCGCGACGGCCGGGAAGCTGGCCGACGACGACCTGGCGAGCCAGGTGCTGCGCGAGGTGAGGGGACCGTTCTTCGCGGTGTTCGTGGCGGTCCAGATCCTGTTCTACCTGCTGGCCGCCGCCGCGATCCGCCGGGGCTGGGGCGGCTCCCGCGCCCTGACGGCCGTCCGGGTCGTCGCCGTGGTCAGCGGGGCGATCGCGGTCTCCACCTTCCTGGCGCAGCTGGTCCCCTGGTGGAGCCTGCCCGCGCCGATGTTCTGGGTGATCGTGACCATCCTCGGCTTCGCCTGCGCGGTCGCCGGGGTGGCGCTCGCCGGCCCGTGGCGGACGCACCCGCTCGGCCCGCTGACGGTGGTCGCCGCCGTCACCTCGGTGGCGCTGCTGGCCGACGTGATGAACGGCTCGACGCTGCAGGTGAACGCGGTCACCGGCTACGAGCCGGTCACCGGCGGACGCTTCTACGGTTTCAGCAACATCGCCTTCGCCGTCTACTCCGCCGGCACGATCCTGGCCCTCGCCGGGATCGCCCAGTGGCTGATCTCGCGCGGCCGGCGCTCGCTCGCGCTCACGGTGTGCGCGGCGTACGGGGGGCTGGCGGTGTTCGCCGACGGCTGGCCCGCGTGGGGTGCCGACTTCGGCGGGGTCCCGGCCTTCCTGGTCGGGGTCGCGGTCTTCCTGATCCTGCTGTCCGGCGGGCGGGTCTCGCCGGTCAGGCTGGTCCTGGTCGGCCTCGCGGGCGGCCTGCTGATCGGCGCCATAGCGGTGGCCGACTGGCTGCGGCCCGCCGAACAGCGCACCCACCTGGGCGCCTTCGTGCAGCAGGTGCTGGACGGGGAGGCCTGGACCGTGGTCGGCCGCAAGTTCGGCGCGATGATCGGGGTCACGGTCGGCAACTGGTCGCTGTCGCTGCTCACGCTGGTCGCGCTGGCGTTCCTGTTCCTGGTGCTCGACCGCCCGTCGCGGTGGGGCGCGTCGGCCCTGGGCCGGGCCTACGCGCTCGCGCCCGCGCTGCGCGCCGGGCTGATCGGGGCGCTGGCCTGCGCGCTGATCGGGTTCCTGATGAACGACTCGGGCATCGCGATCCCGGCCATGGCCCTCACGGTCGCTGTGCCGCTGACGCTGGCCGCCTGCGTGCGCGCCGTCCGGCTCTCGCCGCCCACCACGCCAGGGCGACCGTCAGTGCCAGCAGCGTCCACGGCACCACCGTCTCCCTGAGCAGGGTCTTCGTCCAGAGCAGGTCGTCGGGCCGCAGTGCCTCCCTGGCCGGGAGATAGCCCAGCGACAGCACGACGACCCTGGCCACCATGAACGCCTCCAGCGCGGGCCAGGACGCCAGGGCCAGCAGCGCGAAGGCCAGCCCGTCGTACCAGGGCAGCGCGTACGGCGCGGCGAACAGCCAGGCGACCACCATCGCGGCGGCGACGGCGGGCGCGGTACCGGCGGGCTGCATCTCCGGCGTCCCCGGCGTCCCCGGCGACCCCGACGCCCCCAGCGCCCGCAGCACCAGCCAGGCCAGGCAGACCATCAGGAGCAGGGATCCGATCTGGATCCAGGCCGAGTACGCGCCCGGCCCGAAGAGCGACTGCAGCCCCACCTTGACGAGCTGCCAGGGCGTGGCGAGGGAGACCTTCCTGCTGGCGGCGCTCACCTGGTCGAGCACGTGCGGCCCGGCGACGGCGTAGATCGCCACCACGGTGGCCGTCGCGGTCCCCGCCACCACGGCGAGCCTGCCCGGCGAGCGGCGCAGCTCCCACGCCGGTCCGAGGGCGACGAGCCCGGCGTTGAGCTTGACCCCGATGCCCACCCCGAGCAGCAGCCCCGAGGCGGCCCCGCGAACCGTGAGCGCGGCGACCATGCAGGCGATGGCGAGGGTGTCGACGTGCATCCCGGCGGCCAGGTGGTAGATCATCAGCGGGTTGACCGTCCACAGCAGCGCCGCCCGCCGCTGGAGCTCGGCGTTCCCCCTGGCGAAACGGTGCAGCAGCAGCGCCGTGCCGATGAACGCCGCCGCGTTGACGACGGCCATCGCGAAGACCGTCAGCCTGGCCGAGTCGCCGCCCACGAAACTCGCCAGCGCCTGCACCGCGGTGGCGACCGGGCCGTAGACGCTGGTCACACCGGCCCACTCCTCCACCGCGCCGGTGACCGGGTCGCCCGGGAGCGCGGCGGGGGTGATCGCGTACGGGTTCTGGCCGAGCGTGACCAGGCGGCCGTACGCGGCGTAGTTGAGGTGGTCGGCCGAGCCGGAGGGCGGCAGGAAGGCGAGCAGGCCCGCCACCGCGCAACCGGCGTAGAGCAGCCGGCGCGGGTCGGGCCGCCACCGGGACCTGAGCGCGGCGGCGAGGCCGAGCCCGCCCAGCACGATCGCGGCGGCGCCCAGGGCGATGACCAGATGGGCGCCGGGGTGGGCCTCCAGCGAGTACGGAGGGTGCCAGGAGGGCCCGGGCAACCTCGGGACCATGGCCGAGGGGCCCAGCAGCCCGATCAGGACCGTGGTCGCCACCGAGAGCCCCACGGCTCCGAACGCGGCCACGTCGAGCCCCCGCGGCGTATCGCCGGCGGGACTCCGCCTCTCGTCGACGACCGACGCATCCCGAGTCACCCGCAAATTCCAGCACACCCGGCACGGTGCACGGTGCGGGGCCCGGTGCGGGGCCCGGTGCGGGGCCCGGTGCGGGGCCCGGTGCGACACCGGTGAACCGGGTGGTGCCGCGGAGGCCGGCCGCGGTCAGCGGCGTGCCAGGAGGGCGCGGGCGACGTCGCGGAACTGCCTGGCCCGGTGGATCTGGGCCTTCCAGTCGGTGCCGGTGGCCCGGTGTGCCATCTCGACCGGGACCTCGCGCACGCGAAAGCCCTTCCTGAGCAGGTCGATCGTGAGACCGGTCTCCACGCCGAAGCCGCGCGCCAGCGGCCGGGCGGCTTCGAAGGCCGCCCGGGTCAGGCAACGCTGCCCGTTGAGCGGCTGGGCGGGCGTCCAGCCGGTGGCGCGCTCGACGCCCTCGCGCGCGAGCCTCACGACGAACCCGTGGCCGCCGAGCTTCACGCGGGTGACGAAGACGGCGATCGTCATGTCGGCCTCGCCCGCCGCGACCGGTTCGATCAGCGGAACGGCCGTACGGGCGGTCTCGCCCAGGTCGGCGTCGAGGAACAGCAGGTGCCGGGGTTCCTCGCCGTCGAGCAGGCGTACGGCGTGAGCGCCGCTCTCCATGGCGGCGGCCTTTCCCCGGTTGTGACTGTGCCGCACGACCCGGGCCCCGGCGGCCTTGGCCACCCGCCCCGTCTGGTCGACGGAGCCGTCGTCGACGACCACGACGAGATCGACGCCGGGCAGCGCCAGGACCGCGGCCACGGTGGCCCCGATCCTGTCGCCCTCATCCTTGGCGGGAATGATCGCCGCCGTGCCGGTCATCGAACACCTCCATTGTGGAGACCCCGGGCATCAGCCGTGGGGAGGACGTCATCCTTGGGAGTCGGAGGTCAGCAGCTTCTCCGGCAACGTCTCGTGCACGACGAAGACGGAGTCGAGGCCGGTGACCTGCAAAATCTTGCGTACGGCCGGCCGGGGCGCCGCCACCTCCAGCGTGCCACCCCGCTCGCGCAGTCGCTTGAGCGCGGAGAGCAGCACGTTCATGCCGGTGGAGTCACAGAACTCCACGGCGGACATGTCGAGGACGACAAGCATGGTCTGGCTCTGCCCAAGCAACCGAGTGAACTCGGCCTGCAGGCGAGGCGCGGTATATAGGTCGATTTCGCCAACGATGGTCACGACGGTGTGCCCGGCATGAGATCGAGTTGAGACTTTTAGCTCCACAGCGGGCACACTAGCGGCGCGAGAGCCGCTGGTCACGTTCTCTTGAACAACCCGAGTCGTCCGCCCTTTGTCCCCCGTTTCCGCCTCACGGAAACCCTGAGTGCGCGAAGCTTGACACTAAGCAACACCGGCTTGGCCGGAAAGGGGAGGAGACCCGGCGCCTCCCGATCGTCGCTGCGCTACGTCAGTGGCGGCCGTTGAGTTACAAGAAACGGGCTCGAACGCACCCATGAACACCGACCTACCTGAGGATCTCCAGCGACAGCGGCTCCGGGAGCACCTGGAGTCCATGATCACTCGCACCGACAAGGCCACCTCGTGGCGCGACGCGGCGAGTTCACTGCGCGGCCTGGTGAACCACGAGGGATACGTCCCGATCAGAACCCGCCTGTCGACCGAGGACCTCGACTTCCTCGAGGGAGCGCGCGAAGAGCTCCTCGACTTCGCCACGCTCGGCGTCAGGCTGCTCGACCTGCACCAGCCGCGCGACGCGGGCGGCATCACCAGCGACGCCGCGCATCCGATCCTGCGCTGCCGCAGCTGCATGTGGCGCTGGCCGTGCCCGACGTTCCGGGCGATGGTGGAGTCCCTCGGCACCACCAGGAGGCTGACCTCCTGCCAGCACGTCGAACCCGACACCGAGGGCGGTGAGTGCGCGCAGATGACCCTCATGGTCTCCGTGAGGCCCGAGGGCCCGCAGGGCACCACGAGCCACGTCACGCCCGCGCCGACCGCCAACGGCACCGCCGCCGGCAACACCGGTTCCAACGGCACCGGCGCGAGCTGACCGCCCGCCGCCCGCCCGCCCCGCGTTCCGCGCTCACCGGTGTCCGCCTGGACCGGACAGGACCCGGGAAGACCGGCCGGGCCGCTCAGGCGGAGAGCGGCAGGCGGATCTCGAAGCGGCAGCCGGGGCCGGAGTTGACGACGCCGATCGCCCCCTCGTGAGCCTCGACGATGCCGCGCGCGATCGCCAGGCCGAGACCCGCCCCGGCGCCGTCGGCGCTGGGGGTACGGGCCGTCTCGCCGCGGAAGGCGACGTCGAAGACGCGGGGCAGGTCGTCGGCCGGGATGCCGCCGCAGCCGTCGGCGACGGACAGGCAGGCGGTGTCGTCCTCGACCGAGGCGCGGACCACGACCGCGCCGTCGCCCGGAGTGTGCCTGATCGCGTTGACCACCAGGTTGCGCAGCGCCCGGGAGAGCTGGGCCGCGTCGGCCTGCACAGGGACCACCGGGCCGACCTCACCGCTCAGCCGCACTGCCTTGCCCCTGGCCAGCTCCTCCACCCCGGCCAGCGCGTCGGCGACCAGGTCGCCGAGGCCGATCCGGTCGCGCGACAGGCGCAGCGTCCCCGCGTGGATCCTGGACAGCTCGAACAGGTCGTCGACCATGCCCGACATCCGGTCCACCTCCAGGAGGATCTGCCGGTGGTAGCGGCCGACGGTCTCCGGATCGGCGACCACCCCGTCCTCCAGGGCCTCGGCCATGGCCCGCATGCCCGCCAGCGGGGTGCGCAGGTCGTGGCTGACCCAGGAGACGAGCTCACGACGGGCGCTCTCCAGGGCGCGCTCGCGCTCATGGCCGAGGCGCAGCCGCCGGTAGGCCTGGTCCAGGCTCCCGGCGATCGTGCCGAGCTCCGCGGGCAGTCCCTCGGGGGGCGTGAACTCCCCCGAGGCCGGTACGGCGTGCACGGCGTCGACGAGCCTGCGGCTGGCCGCCACGACCCGGCGCGAGAGCACCGTCGCGACGCCCAGCCCGACCAGGCCGCTCACGGCGACGACGCTGAGCACGATGTCCCTCAACGTCCCCTCGATGATCATTTTCAGGGTGAGGGCCGTCATGCCGCCGACCGTCGCCATGACGGTCACCACGACGACAACCGCGAGCATCACGCCGATCGACCGCTCGCGCAGCAGCCGCATCGTGCCCAGCCCGGCCAGCGCGATCAGCAGGCCGAGCCCGGCGGTGACCGCGACGATCAGCAGGATCTCCGGGATCACGGCTCCGCCAGCGGTTCGTAGCGGTAGCCGACGCCCCACACGGTGACGATGCGCCGGGGGTCGGTCGGGTCGGGCTCGATCTTCTCGCGGAGGCGGCGGACGTGGACGGTCACCGTGGACGAGTCGCCGAAGGACCAGCCCCAGACCTGGTCGAGCAGGGCGGAGCGACTGAAGGCCTGGCGGGGGTTGCGCATCAGGTGGGCGAGGAGGTCGAACTCGCGGGCGGTCAGCATGATCTCGTCACCGCGGAGCCGCACCTCGTGGGCACCGACGTCGACCGCCAGCTCGCCGTCCCTGAGCACGCCGGTACCGGCCGGCAGGGAGGACCCGCGCGCCCGCCGCAGTACGGACTGCACGCGCAACGCCAGCTCCCGGGGGCTGAAGGGCTTCGTGACGTAGTCGTCGGCGCCGGTCTCCAAGCCGACGACCCTGTCCAGCTCGTCGCCGAGCGCGGTCAACATGATCACCGGAACCGGCCACCGCTCCCTGAGCTTCTTGCAGACCTGGAGGCCGTCCATCTTGGGAAGCATCAGGTCGAGCACCATCAGGTCGGGCGGATTGGCCAGCGCGCGTCTGAGCGCCTCGGCGCCGTCTCCGACGCACTCGACCACGTGACCGTCGCGTTCCAGGTAGCGGGCCACCACCTCGGCCACCATCGAATCGTCGTCGACCACCAGAATCCGCGCACTCATGGCCCCCACGGTAGGCCCGCGAGGGGACGATCCCTAAGCCGTGTCACCGGTCCGTAAGCACTCGATCGTTATGACCATCGTTACGATCAAGGCGCCCGCCGTCGCCCCGCCCGGCGTACGGTGGGCCGCATGAGTCGTATCGTGCTGGGAGTTCTGGGCGTCCTGCTCGCGCTCTACGTGGTGTTCGGGTTCGTGCTGCCCGCCCTCTTCGGGCTGCTGAAGTTCGCGCTCGTCCTGGCGGTGGTGGCCTTCGTGGTCGTCGCGCTGGTCACCGCGGTGGCCAAGTTCAAGAAGTGAACCTGCTGCTCGCCGTCCAGACCCTGGCGGTCTGGATGTTCGACGGCGGCGGTGTCCTGACGGCCGCCGCCGTGGTCGGGCTGGGCGTGCTCCTGCTCGCCTGGGCGCTGCGCCCGGCGCCTGTCACCTCGGGTACGGAGTCACGGTCGCCGATGTCCCGGCGCGACCGGGCCAGA
This sequence comes from Streptosporangium sp. G12, assembly GCF_052983175.1. Taxonomy (NCBI): domain Bacteria; kingdom Bacillati; phylum Actinomycetota; class Actinomycetes; order Streptosporangiales; family Streptosporangiaceae; genus Streptosporangium; species Streptosporangium sp. G12. Next base: position 61,340 of record NZ_JBRIQO010000014.1, read on the forward strand.
CGGACGATGTTCGTCCGGCAGCGCGACCCCGACGCGGCCGGGAGATCCCGGCCCAGAGCACCCTCCGCGGGCCCGGCGCCCGCGTAATCCTCCGCGACCTCTCGCGATCCCCGCGTGCCCCGCGCACACGTGACCGGCATGCCCCGCACGCGCGTGATCACCGTGTACACACGTGATCACCGTGCCCTCGCGGCCACCGGCCGCCGTGCGCCGCGCGTACGCGTCCCGGGAAAGACCCCGCGGTTCGCGGGCGCCTTCTGTGCCGTCTCCACTCCGCTCAGAAGGGCCCTTCCATGTTCGACCCCGTCATCGCGTTCACCGCCGGCCTCATCGCCGCGCTCGCCGAGCCGCTGGGCTCCACCGCACCGGCGATCGTCGTGTTCACCGTCCTCGTCCGGCTGCTGCTGCTCCCGCTCAGTGTCATGCAGGCCAGGGGCGAGCGGGCCAGGGTACGCCTCGCCCCGGAGCTCCAGAGGCTCAAGAAGCGCCACGGCCGCAACCCCGAGCGGCTCCAGCGGGAACTGGCCGCCCTCTACGCCAGGGAGAAGACCTCACCGCTGGCCGGGTGCCTGCCGTCCGTGGCGCAGATGCCGTTCCTCATGGTGACGTACCAGGTGTTCATCTCCTCGACGATCGCCGGGCAGGCCAACGCGCTCCTGACCCACGGGCTCCTGGGGGTGCCGCTCGGTCAGCAGTTCGCGGGCACGGTGGCCGGATTCGGGCTGTTCAGCGGCCCGACCCTGGTCTTCGCCGGGCTCTTCCTGCTGCTCGTCGCCGTGGCGTGGATCACGTCCCGCCGGATGCGGCGCACGATGAGCGAGGACGTGCAGCCCGCGGCGCTGCGCCGGATACTGCCCCTGCTGCCGTACGGGACCGTCCTGGTCGCCGCGGTGCTGCCGCTCGCGGCGGGGGTCTATCTCCTCGTCACGACGGCCTGGACGGCCGGGGAGAAGGCCGTGCTGCACCGTCCGGCGCTCGCCGGGGGGTGAGGGCGGGGCGGGCCTCCGGCGTTCCTGCGTCGGCGGAGAGACGGCAAGGAGACGGTGGAGAGTCAGGGGACGGACGCGGGCGTCTTAGGAGTCCACCGGTCCGGATCGGGGTCCACCGGTCCGGACCGGCCGGGGAGCGCCGGCGTCCCGTGAACGTTTCACGTCCACCGCGCGCCTTCTCGCCGATGTCGCCAGGTCAGGACCGCTCCGCGGGCCGGGGCCGCGTGACCGCCCGCGGACGACGCCGCCCGGCGGGACCCGGCCCGAGCGGTCGGCGGCGGGCGGGCACTCGGGGACCCGGGTACCGGACATCGAGGAAGAATCGCGTCCCGCCGATCGGCGGGAGGGGTGGCCGGCGCCGGAAAGCCTTCACGCCTGGTAAGGACGCCATTCCACCGGAAGACTTTCACGCCTGGTAAGGGCGTCATCCTGCAGGAAAGCCTTCACGCCCGATAACGACCTCGCCCGCCGGAAAGCCTTCACGCCTGAAACGACGTCGCCCCGCCGGAGAGGTGCCTGGTCACGTCCCGCTTCACGACATTTGAAGCGGGACGAAACCCGGAAAGAGGGTTATCCGCATTCCCTGAGAGCGGGTTCGGGAGTGGAAACGTGGCCGTTACCTACCGTGTCGACCGCCGTGACCACCGCCCATACCGTGGTGATGTCCCCTTCGTGTCTGACGCCCCAATTGGAGGCCAGATACTCGACGATTCCAAGACCTCGCCCTCCCAGGGAGGAGAGCGTCGGGCGTCCCGCCCGCGGTTCGGTGGCCGCGCCACCGTCACTCACAGCGACCTCGACATGCTCCTCGGTCCAGCGCCATGACACTTTGATCTGTCCTGACGGCAACGGGTGGGCGTGACGCAGCGCGTTGCTCAGCAGTTCGCTGACCACGAGCACCGCGTCGTCGATAGCGGTCTCGTACACACCCCGTTCCTGCAGGTCAGAGCAGAGGCGCTGGCGTGCGACAGCGACGCTGGACGGTGCATACGGCAACAGAACGACGCTCGACGCACTCACCTCCCCGTATGCCTGTTCCCCCCTGAGGAACTCACCCCAGTACGACCGAAATGCCCCGTTAGATAGTCTTGGAAACCGGGCGTCAATTACAGCTTGTGCACATTCGACAATAGATCAGCACATCCGTTACTGACTCGTTACTGGTTCGGCGTGTCGATCAGGTAAGGGTGCCCGGCGTGTCGGCGATACGAAGGGCCAGCCTCATCCGGGTGCCGCCGGAGGGACGCGGATGCGCCGAGACGTCCCCGCCCTGGGCCCGCGCGAGGCTCCGCACGATGTAGAGGCCGAGGCCGACCCCGCCGAACCTGCGGCGGTCGCCGCTGTCGGCCTGGACGAAGCGCTCGAAGACGCGCTCCCTGCTGGCATGGGCGATGCCGACGCCCTCGTCGTCCACCACCAGCACCACCCTGTCGCCGTCCACCCAGGCCTCGACCCTGATCAGGCCACCGTCCGGCGAGTACTTGAAGGCGTTCTCCAGCAGCTGGGCCAGCAGGATGTCGGTGGCCAGCGCGTCACCGGAGACCGGGGGCAGATCGTCGGGGACGTCGACCTCGACCCGGTGCAGGTCCGACAGGATCGGCAGGCCCAGCGTGGCGGCCCGGACCAGCTCGGCCAGGTCGAAGCTCTCGATCCTGAGCGTGAGCTCGCCGGCCCCCGCGCGCGAGCCCAGCAGCAGGTGGTCCATGAGCTGGCCCAGCGAGCGGGCCCGCTCGGCGATGGTGTGCACGGCGGCACGTCGCTCGGCCTCGGCCATGCTGTCCCAGCGGCTGTCGAGCGTGCTGGCGAAACCGCGGACCACGGTGATCGGCGTGCGGAGCTCGTGGCTGGTGGTGGCGAGGAAGAGGTCCTTGGCCTCCTCCAGCTCCTTCGCGCGGGTGACGTCGCGGAAGTCGACCACGATCTCGCCCGTCTCCACGATCTCCGCGCAGAGCACGTCCAGCCAGGTGCCCGAGGGCAGCTGGATGCTGAGCTTGTCCCCCGGCCCCGGCAGCTGGAACGGCGGCGGCCCGCCGATCACCTCGGCCGCGTGGAAGCCGGTCAGCTCGCTGGCGGCCGGGTTCCACTGGACCACCCGGCCCGTGTCGTCGAGGACCGCGATGCCGTCGGCGCTGGCGTCGAACACCGCCCGCTCGTGGGCGCGCTGCCGCACGGCCTCCTGGTAGGCCATGGCGTTGCCCACGGCGATGCCCGCGTGACCGGCGAGGAGCTCCAGCAGCTCCAGCTCCAGGTGGCCCGCCTTGCGCTTGGCGAACAGCGCGTACAGCGCGCCGTACGACCGCCCGCCCATGGCCGCGAGGCCGAGCGCGATGGTGTGCAGGCCGGGCAGTTGCGACCAGATCAACCGGTCCAGCCGGTCCTGGTCGCCGGTCTCCAGCAGGACGGTCCTGCCCTCGCGCAGCAGCTTGCCGACCAGGCTGGTGCGGAGGTCGGCGGTCGAGTCGCGCATCGAGTCGGGCAGGTTGTGACAGGCCACGAGGCGGAGCCGGTCACCCTCGATCATCACGAACCCGCCCGCGTCGGCCCCGGTCAGGTCGGCGAGGCTGGCCGCGATCCGGTCGAGCACGGCGGGCAGCTCCAGCTCGGCGTTGATGTCGGCGACCACGTCGGTGAGCCTGCGGACGAGCTGCGCCCGGCGGGCGTTGCGGTCGTTGGCGGTCTCGTCGTCCTGGGCCAGGTGGTAGACGCTGACGTAGCCGAGGAGGGCGCCGTCCGGCGCGGACAGCGCGGCGGTGTCGACCCGCACGTCGAGCAGGCTGCCGTCGCGGCGGAACCGCTTGGTCCTCAGCGAGACCTGGCCGCCGGTGCGGACCTTCTCCAGGACCGCGTTGTGCTCGGCCGTCAGCTCCTCGGGGACCACCGGCACCCGGCGGCCGACCATCTCGCCGGCCGACCAGCCGAACAGGCGCTCGGCGGCGGGATTCCAGGCGAGGACCGTCTGCTCGCGATCGATGGCGACGATCGCGTTGGGCGCCGCGGCGACGACCTCACGGCCGATGCCCCCGTCACTGTCGGCCCTGTAGTCCACCACACACCCATAGTGCCGTCTCAACCGGTCTGATCTTGGCACTTTCGTCCCGCACGTGTTGCCACTGGCCGGGCGATCCGTCCGATACTCTGCGGTCACCACACACCTGGATACGAAAGGGTGGGGCCATGTCATCCGGCGACATCGATGCATTGCTACGGGTGACCTCGCCCGACTACGTCGGCACGAGCCATCCCGACATCGCGTTCGGCACGCTCGACGGCCCGCTGGGGCGTCTGACCCTCGCCGTGACGAGCAGGGGTGTGGTGGCCTGCAGCTACGAGGACGAGAACGTCGTCTTCGAGCGGATCAGCAGGGAGGTCGGCACGTTCATCGGGCCGGACGCCCGGCGGCTCGACCCGGTGCGCCGGGAGCTGGACGCCTACTTCTCCGCCAGGCTCCGCGCCTTCACGACGCCGGTCGACCTGCGCCTGGCCACCCAGTTCTCCAGGACCGTGCTGCAGATGATGCTCGCGGTGCCGTACGGGACGGTGACGACCTACCTCGAGATCGCCGAGCGGATCGGCAGGCCGCGCGCGCTGCGCGCGGTCGGCAACGCGCTGGGCAGCAACCCGGTGTGCGTCATCGTGCCGTGCCACCGGGTGGTCGAGAGCGAGGCGGTCCTCGGCGGGTACGCCGGAGGCTCGGCCGCCAAGGAACGGCTGCTGCGCATCGAGTCCGCCGCCGTGCTCCGCGGGCCCGGCGGGCCCGGCGGCGCGTAGCCCGCCTTCCCCCGGGGGACCCCCTGGGGCCCCCTGTGACCGCCCACGACCACCTATACGACCGGAAGCCGAGCCGTAGGGCGGCGTGGTCAGGAGCGGCGCCGGAGCGCGCCGAGCCCCAGGGTGACGAGACCCGCGACGAGGAACGCGCCGACGGACGCGCTCATCCACGGCTGCGGGACGAAGCCGAGCGCGTCGCGGGCGCCGTTCCAGAACGAGGTCCACCACGCGACCTCCGGGGCGGCCGGCAGCGCGGCGAGCATCCACCAGGTCACGAAGCCCAGCACCCACGGGAGCACCATGAGCGGGCGCGAGGGCGCGGTCTCCGAGATGTCCCAGCGCCTGGCGCCGCCGAGCAGGAAGTAGTCCGCGGCGAGCACCGCGAACATCGGCACGAAGACCGCCCCGATGAGGCCGAGGAAGCCGGTGTAGGTCTCGGCGTTGACGAAGATCGCGAGCAGGGTGACCAGCACGCCGATGGCCACGGAGATGATCCGGCGGTCCAGCCGGGGCAGCAGGTTCTGCAGCGACATCGCGGTGGAGTAGACGTTCACGAACGACTGGTCGGTCTCGCGCAGCACCAGGATGCCGAAGAACAGCGGGCCGAGTGCCGCGGCCACGAAGGGGTCCCAGACCTGGTTCGGGTCGTTGCCGACCAGCGCGAGCGCCGCGATGCCGAGGACCAGGCAGGCCACCTGGGCGATCGTGTAACCGCCGACGACCCCGGTGAAGGCGGCCCTGCCGGAGCGGGAGAAGCGGGCGAAGTCCGCCGCGACCGGCACCCACGAGACCGACAGCGCGATCACGTAGTCGACCGATGGTGCGAACGCCTCCCAGGATCCGCCGCCGATCGCCGGTCCCCGCTGGAACAGGGCGACCATGAACCAGATCATCGAGATCACCACGCCGGCGGTGACGTACCTGCGGAGCAGGCGGACCGCTCCCAGCGGCCGGATGGTCAGCGCGGTGGTGATCACCCCCGCGACGACCACCCAGACCGCGTAGGGCACCTCGACGCCGAAGGATCCGGCGATGGCCTGGGCGCCCTGGGCGATGACCCACAGCTCGAAGGCCCCCCAGCCCAGCATCTGGACGATGTTCAGCACGGTCGGCAGGTAGGAGAGCCTGGCCCCGAACAGCCCGCGCAGCAGGACCATCGCCGGAGCGCCGGTCCGCTGCCCGGGAATCGCGGCCAGGCCGACCATCGCGGTACCGATGACGCTGCCCACGACGGCGGCCAGGATCGCGGCCACGAAGCTCAGCGGCCGGTCGCCGAGCGGATTGATCAGCGCGATCGCGCCGGAGAACCCGAGCAGGCTGACACCCAGGTTGGCCCAGAGCGCGCCCTGGTCGAGCACGCCGAGGGCCTTGGGAGGAGCCTCGCCGAGCGTGAGGGGCGCCTCGGCCGCACCGGAGTCCCCGGAATCACCGGAGCCCTTGGAATCAACGGCGGCAGACGTCATCACGCACACTCCCTACGCCGGCATTACCCGGACAGGTTCATGCGGTCGGCGGCGCGTCGGAGGTCGATGAGACCCTCCGCGTGGTTCCGCCCTCTCAGCCCGGTTACGCCCGAGCTCCCGCGGTAGACATTCGCCCTGATTATGCCATTCATTCCTTTCTTGGCAAGAGTCTCGGCGGAGGCTCCCCCTCACGTCTCGGCGAGGGCTCCCCCCCTCGCGCGGTTCGGACGGCTCAGGCGACGAAGGGGTCCTGGCCGCTCTCGGCGATCATCGGACGCCCCGCGCCGTCCCAGGACCGCATGCCGCCGCCGACGTTGATCGCGTCCCAGCCGACGTGGTTGAGCCAGGCGGTGGCGTTCGCGGAACGGCCGCCGACCCGGCAGATCACGTAGACGGGCGCGCCCTTGGGCACCTCGTCGACCCGGGACTGCAGCTCACCCAGGGGGATGTGGACGGCGCCGGGCGCGTGCCCGGCACGCCACTCGTCGTTCTCGCGCACGTCGAGCAGGAACGCGTCATCCGGCACGGCCTGCGCCTCGACCTCAGGAACACTCATGCGCCCATTGTTCCAACTCCTCCACCGGATGGGACGCAAAGCCCCGTGGATGCCCTCATCCGGACCTTCGATTTCCCCTGATAGCAGGCCAATTCGGTACGTCCAGCCCTACCGGGTCACCCGACCCGCGGCTGCAGCCGGGCAGCGAGGCGGACGGGGTCAGGGCACGTCCCAGAAGGCGAGTTCGTGAGCCATTCCCTCGGCGAAAAGCTTCCCGGCCCTGTCCGGATCCGGCGCCACCTCGTCGATCATCACCGCGATGCGCCCGGTCAGCTCGGCGAAGGCCGGGTGGGCGTAGGTGTCGACCCAGGCGCGGTAGCGGGGTTCGGCGGGCGGATTCTCCGCCAGGGCGCGGCCGAGCGTGGAGTAGCCCCACATGCAGGGGTAGAGCGCGGCCAGGCCGTCGGCGTAGACGGCCGCGGAGTCGAGCAGGAAGGAGGTGTACGCCGCGCAGGCCGGGCCCTTCCTCGCCCCGCCGAGGTCGGCGCCGAACTCGGCCGACAGCGACCGGTGCAGGCTCAGCTCCTCGTGGAAGGTGGAGTGCGCCAGGTCCACCAGGTCGCCCAGATGCCCGTCCGGGGCCTGCCAGGCGAGTCGCGAGAAGACGCGGACGTAGTCGAGCAGGAACAGGTAGTCCTGCTCCAGCCACGACCGGAACACCGGCTCGGGCAGATCTCCCCGCGCGATGCCCGCCACCGTCGGATGGGCGAGCTGCGCCTCGACGAGCGGGCGGCCGATGACGTGGAGTTCCTCAGAAACGCTCATGGGTCGGAGATTGTGTCAGGTCAGGGCGGCGGCGCCGAAGGAGACGCTGAAGCGCCTGCACCAGATGGTGACGGACTTCAGGCTGTCGAGGTCGGCCCCGGCGGGAATGACGTAGTTGGCGTTGCCCTTGTTGCCCTTCAGGTCGCCGAGTTCGAGGTGCTTGCCGTCGTCCAGGTTGAACCATCCCGCGTTGCCCTTCTTGACGGGCTGGTCACTGAGCCAGACCCGCAGGTCCGGGCCGTCGGAGGTGTTCAGGTCCTCGATCCGCAGGACCCGGCTCCCGTCGGGCAGCTCCAGCACCCTCGCCCTGCCCTCGGTCTCGTGCTCGTGGGAGATGAACGTGCCCGTGGCCAGGACCTTCGGCTCCGGGTCCTGAGCGGTCTCGGTGGCCCTGGCGGGCCCGCCCGTCTCGTCCTGCCGGGTGGCCTCCGGCCCGGGGGACGCGGCCGCGGCGGGCAGCGCCTCGTTCACCTCGACGGTGGTGAACAGGCGCCATGGCTGGAACAGGTACAGCGCGACACCGAGCGCGACGGCGCCCAGCGCCAGGACACCCCACGTGACGGGGTGCCGGAGCAGCCTCTTGACCCTCATCTGGACTCCCATCGCATACCTCCGGTGTGGAGACCCTGGCCTCCGGTTACGGCGAGGAAGCCGAGACGTCCCTCAGGCCTCGGTGCCGACGCTATCCGCGATACCGCCCTAGATCGCTTACGGAGTGCTTACGGCCGCGAAGCGCCCGCGACGTAGTGTCGAACGATGACGACGATCGCTGAGGAAGTGCTCCTGCTCGCGTACGACGAGGAGCAGGGCAGACAACTCATCGGCTCCTCGGAACTGGACGCCGCGCTCGGCGGCGCGTTGCTGGCGGAACTGGCCGTCGGCGGCCGGATCGACCTCGCGGACAGGAAGGTCGCCGTTCTCGACGCGACCCCGGTCGGGGACGAGGAGCTCGACACGGCGCTGGCCAGGATCGCGGCGGAGTCCAAGGCGCGCAAGCCCGAGTGGTGGGTGCCAAGGCTCCACTCCGGCAAGCTTCGCGCCCGCCTGCTGTCGCGCCTGGCGGAGCGGGGCGTGCTGGACGAGGAGCGGCGCAAGATCCTGGGGATCTTCCCGAGCACCCGCTACCCCGAGCGTGACCCGGGCGTCGAGCTGGCGATCCGCGAGCGGGTCCAGAGCGTGCTGTCCGGCGCCACCCCCGACGAGCGGGCCGCGGTGCTGATCGCGATCCTGCACGCGGCCAAGATCGACCGAAAGGCGTTTCCCGGCGCGAGCAAGGAGCGGATCAAGGAGATCACCGAGGGCGAGTGGGCCGGCAAGGCGGTCTCCCGGACCATCGCCGCCGTCAACGCCGCCGTCATGACGGCCGTGATGGCGGGGGTCGTCGTCAGCAGCGGCAGCTGAGGTCCGCCGGCCCTCGCCGGGCGGGCACTGTCACGAAGGTGCTCCGCCCGGCGAGGACGTCCGGTCCCGTGCCCGCCCCGCCTTCGCGTCGTCTTCGCGTCGTCTTCGCGTCGCTTCGCGGGGAAGACCGGGGCGAGAGGGCCGGAGGAAGGTGCCGTGGACGGGAACCGCCCGCCGGCGCCCCGGCCCGGGGGCCGGGGCGGGTCGTCACTTGCCGAGGGCGTCCTCGGGAACGGGCTTGTCCTGGGCCAGGGCCTCGAACATGCGCAGGGCCTTCTCCCGGTCCCACTTGACGACGGACTGGCCGTCGATGGTGGGCAGGGAGCCGATGGGCACGACCGTGGTGACCGGGTTGCCGCCCATGGCGAGGCCGAGGGAGAGCAGGTCGAAGGCGCCGGTCTCCTCGCCGACGGACACCGAGTCGGCCGCGCTCAGCGCGAGCGGGACGGACGTGAAGGGGTTGATCAGGACGCCGGGGCTGGCCGCCTTCTTCACCACCGCGGAGAAGAACTGGCGCTGGCGCTGGGTCCTGTCGAGGTCGGGGATCGCGCCGGTGGCGCGGGTGCGGACGTAGCCGAGGGCCGTCCCCCCGTCCATCGTCTGCAGGCCCTTCTTCAGGTTGATCCCGGCCTTGGGGTCCTTGATCGCCTGCTTGACGTTGATCTCGACCCCGCCGATGGCGTCCACGATCCCCACGAAGCCGCCGAAGCCGATCTCCATGTAGTGGTCGAGACGCAGCCCGGTGACCTGCTCCACGGTCTTGGGAAGCAGTTGCTGGCCGCCCTGGAAGGCGTAGGCGGCGTTGAGCTTGTTGCTGCCGTGACCGTCGATCGGCACGTACGAGTCACGCGGGAGGCTGACCAGGGTCGGGCGGCCGTCGCCTTCGGGGATGTGCAGCAGCATCATCGTGTCGGTCCTGCGGCCCACGGCCTTGCCCGTGGCGAGCTTCCTGCGCTGGGCCGCGGTCAGGCCGGCGCGGCTGTCGGAGCCGACCAGCAGCCAGTTGGTGCCGGGGGTGTCGGCGGGACGGCCCTCGTAGTCGGTGAGCGCCTCTATCTTGGTCAGCCGCGAGTTGATCATGAAATATCCGCCGACGGCCAGGACGAGCAGCACGACGACCAGCCCGGCGAGGATCCGTACGATGAGCCTGCCGGGACGCTTCGGCCGCCAGCCGGGCATGCGCGACGCGCTCCCGCTTCCCCGGCCGCCGGAGTCCCCGGGCGGGGCCGGGGGCGCGTTCAGCGGCTTGACCGGGCTGGAACCCGACCTGGCCTTGCCGTACACCCGCCCGCCCCGGGGCGGCGGCACCTCGCGCGGCGTCTCCTCCCGGACGGGTGCCTCCCGCCGCGAGGACGCCGGCTGCCGGACGGGCGTCCCCGGGCCGCCAGGCGAGGGGTAGGCGGGCTGCCCGGCCGCTCTCGGCGGCACGGGCCCCGGCGTGGGCGATCGCAGCGCGCGAGTGCGATCGTCGTCTTCGGGCCTGTCAGCCACGTCTTGTCCCGCCACTTCTTGATCTCATGGTGAAAACGTCATTATCGACGCTACGTCGTGGCTGGAGCGCCTGCCGCCAGGCGCCCAAGGTTTCCCTGTGTAAAAGTACTCAGACAGGTTGTTAGCGACCAACAATGCGATCGTCGGCCGATCCGGAAACATCGACCCCCACCCGGATCGTTACGGTAGAGGACTACCTCTGCTCGAAAGGATGATCGTGTCCACTCCGGACCCGTGGAATACCTGCCCGTGCGAACGCACGGGCACCACTGAACCGACCGGGAGAGCCGCCCGGTGAACACGGCTCTGGGCCTGCTGGCCATCCTCCTGCTCACCCTCGCCACCGGCTATTTCGTGGCCCAGGAGTTCGCCTTCGTCGCGGCGGACCGCGGCGTGCTGCGCGAGCAGGCCGACTCCGGCGACGCGGCCGCGGCACGGGCGCTGGAGGTGACGGGACGCCTGTCGTTCATGCTGTCGGGGGCGCAACTCGGCATCACCGTGACCGCCCTGCTCGTCGGCTTCATCTCGGAACCCGCCATCGCCACGGTCATCCGCCCCTGGCTGGAGACCGCGGGAGTGCCGAGTGGGGCCGTACCCGGCATCGCCGTGGCGCTGGCCGTCGCGGTGGCCACCGTCATCCAGATGGTCTTCGGTGAGCTGGCCCCCAAGAACCTGGGCATCGCCCGTCCCGAGCCGGTGGCGAAGTTCCTCGCCCGCTCGACGATGATCTACCTGCGGATCGCCGGGCCGGTCATCCGCCTGTTCGACTCCGCCGCCACCGGCCTGCTGCGCCGGGTCGGCGTGGAGCCGGTGGAGGAGATCGAGCACGGCGCCAGCCCCGAGGAGCTGTCCCGGATCATCTCCGAGTCCGCCACCACGGGTGACCTGCCGCCGAGGTTGTCGGAGCTGCTGGGCCGCGCTCTGGAGTTCGGCGACCGCACCGCCGAGGACGTCATGGTGCCGCGCCCCCGCGTGGTGCTGCTGAGGGACGACCGGCCGATCTCCGACCTGATCGACGCCGTCCGCAGGCACGGTCACTCCCGCTATCCGGTGCTCTGCAACCAGAACGGCGACGACGTCGTCGGCGTCACCGGCGTCCGCGAGCTGCTCAGGTCGGGACTGGCCGACGGCACGCTGGAAAAGATCACCCGCCCCGCGCTCCTGGTGCCCACCTCCTCGCCGCTGCCCCTCGTGCTGGAGCGCATGCGCACCGCCCACGACGACCTGGCGTGCGTCATCGACGAGTACGGCGGCCTGGCCGGCGTGGTCACCATAGAGGACCTCGCGGAGGAGCTCGTCGGCGAGCTCATCGACGAGAACGACCCGGAGCCCGCCGGGGTCATCGCGGGCGACGAGGGCACCTGGGACCTGCCGGGCACGCTCCGGCTGGACGAGATCGAGCGGGCCATCGGCCTGCAACTCCCCGAGAGCGACGACTACGACACCGTCGCGGGCCTCGTGCTCGCCACCCTCGGCCGGATGGCCGAGCCCGGCGACCAGGTGACCGTCACTCTCACGTCACGGAACGACCCCCTGGAGAACGACGGCGCCGACGAGAGGGAGGCGGCGCTCACCGTGCTCTCGGTGTACCGCAGGGTCCCCGAGTGGGTGCGGCTGTCGCTCACCGCGTCGCAGGACGCCGATCCCGGGGACGCCCCGGAGGCGAGAACCGAGAAAGAGGACCGACCGGCGATGACCGCGCCGCGGATGATCGAGCGTGGCCCCGAGACGCCCATGATCGAGCGGAGCGAGGCGAGGCGGCGATGAGCACCACCTCCGCCCTGCTGCTCGGCGTGGCCCTGCTGATCGGCAACGCCTTCTTCGTCGCCGCCGAGTTCGCGGTGATCTCGGCCCGCAGGCACCGCCTGGAGGAGCTCGCGGGCCGGGGAGGCCGGTTGACCCGGCTCGCCGCCCGCGCCGCCGTGCGCGGCGGCAGGGAGCTCTCCCTGATGCTGGCCGGAGCCCAGCTGGGCATCACACTGTGCTCGCTCGGCCTGGGCATGGTGACCGAACCGGCCATCGAACACCTGCTGGAGCCGGTTTTCGGCGCGGTCGGCCTGCCCGAGTCGCTGCGGGTCCCCGTCTCGCTCGTGATCGCGCTGGCGTTCGTCACCTTCCTGCACATGGTGATCGGCGAGATGGCTCCCAAGTCGTGGGCGCTGACCCACCCGGAGATGGCGGCGATGGGCCTGGCCCTGCCGTTCCGCGGCTTCACCTGGGTCGTCCGGCCGGTGCTCGCCGCGCTCAACGGGCTGACGAACGGGATCCTGAGACTGTTCGGGGTGCATCCCAAGGACGAGCTGGCCACCACCAGGACCCCGGTCCAGCTGGCGATGCTGGTCGGCGAGTCGGGCCGGATGGGCCTGCTCGACCGCGACGAGCACGACCTGCTCACCCGGGCCCTGCGGGTTCACCAGCAGCCGGTGGAGCGGCTGATGCTGCCGCTGGAGAAGACCACCTCGGTGCCCGCCGACGCGACGAGCGAGCGGATGCGCCAGGTCGCCGCACGCGACGGGCACCTGCGCATGCTGGTCACCTCCGGCAGGCCGGGCGACGTCCTGGGCGTGGTGCACGTCAGGGACATCCTCGTCCGGCCGGAGGCGAGTCCCGCCGAGCTCGCCCGCCCGGTGCCACGCCTGGCCAAGGAGACCACGATCCCCGACGCGGTCTCCGCGCTCCAGGACGCCCACGCGCACCTGGGCCTGGTCACCGACGGCGGCGAGGTGATCGGCATGGTGAGCCTCACGGACCTGCTCGGCGAGATCCTGGACGTACGGATGCTCGCGGCCCGCTAGCGGTCCTCGCCGTTCCCTGCGTCCGGCGGGAGCGGCGAGACCGGTGGAAGAGCGGCGACGTACCGTCCAGACCGGTGAGAGCCCCACCAGGCCGGCGAGAGACCGGCCAGATCGATCACGGAACCGGTGGGAGGACGACACGGGCCGGGAAAATATATTTTCCCGGCCCGTGTTCTCTGTAAGCGTAATCAGACACCGACGAATCCCTGCAAGTCATCCGAAAGTGATCAGCAAGCGTGGCCGGGTAGAACCGATAGGCATGTCGTAGCGGTCCAAAAACCACAAGACCCATGCGTAACCCCTGAGACTTCTCTATAACGGAGCGAGCGACTACCTTGATCGATGATCGACTCGGCCCGCCACGAGACCTTACGGACGGCTCAGATGGATACGCGGTTCGCCAGGAAACGACAAAACCCCGGTCGCGATGCTCGCATGACCGGGGTGATGATCTTGTGGGCGAGGAGGGATTTGAACCCTCACGTCCTTTCGGACACACGGACCTGAACCGTGCGCGTCTGCCGTTCCGCCACCCGCCCTTGTTGGGTGCGGTCGAAACATTAGCACGGATCGGCCCGTACCCATGAACCCGGATACGATCCTCCTAGATGCGAAAGCGGAGCAGCTGGGTGCGAGAGAGCGAGGAACGAGCCAACGAGCCCCCAAGCGGCCGCGACCACATAGACGGAGGAGGGGAGGTACCCGGTGGGAGTCCTTCAGCGTTTCGAGCGGAGGCTCGAAGGTTTGGTTGAAGGGGCCTTTGCACGGGCGTTCAAATCTGACCTTCAGCCGGTAGAGGTCGCCAGTGCGGTCCAACGGGAGATGGACGAGCGGGCGGCGATCGTCGCCCAGGGACGCACTCTCGTGCCCAACGACTTCGTGGTCGAACTGTCCACGACCGACAACGAGCGGTTGGAGGTCTACTCCGACAGCATCAGCCACGAGCTGGCCAACCTCGCCAGGGAGTACGCCAAGGAACAGGGTTACTCCTTCGTGGGGCCGGTCAGGGTCCGCTTCGAGACGGCCGACGACCTCGCGGTCGGCCTGTTCCGCATCCGCTCGGGCGTGATCCGTGGCGCGACGGTCGAGCAGGACGAGATCCGCCAGCCGGTGAGCGACGTGCCCGCCGCGAAATCCCACGCCTTCGGAGGCCGCCCCCGCCTGCTGGTGTCCACCCAGGACGACCCGCAGGGCCAGCGGTCCTTCGACCTGACAACACCGGTGACCCTGCTCGGCAGGGGCACCGACTGCGATCTACGGCTGGTCGACCCGGGTGTGTCCCGGCACCACGCCGAGCTGCGAGTGGAGGGTCCCCTGGTCGCGCTCGTCGACCTCGGCTCCACGAACGGCACCTTCGTCAACGGCCAGCCGGTTCGCCGGGTCGAGCTCCAGAACGGCACTCGCGTGACGCTGGGGCGAACGACTCTGGTTTTCCGGCGCGATTAAAGGTAAACAGACGGTCCATGTCCGAGCTCACGCTGCTGCTGATCCGGCTCGCCTTCCTCGCGGTGCTGTGGTTCTTCGTGATTGCCGCGGTCGGTGTGATCCGGACAGACTTGTTCGGTTCACGCACGGCCGCCGCCGTCCCCGCGCGCAAGGCGCCCAAGCCGGCGAAGACCCCGGCCAAATCCAAGAAGGGGGAACCCCGGGAGATGGTCGTCACCGGTGGCCCCCTCCAAGGCACCACCATTACCCTCTCGGAGACGCCCATCACCATCGGCCGGGCGAACGACGCGACGCTGGTGGTCAGCGACGACTACGCCTCCAGCCGGCACGCCCGGCTCTTCCCCCAGGACGGTCAGTGGATCGTGGAAGATCTCGGCTCCACCAACGGCACGTATCTTGACCGCTCCAAAGTCACCCGTCCGACTCCGGTGCCGCTCGGTGTTCCGATCCGCATTGGCAAGACCGTCATCGAATTGCGCAAATGACCATCGCACTCCGTTACGCCGCCCGCTCTGACGTCGGCCTCCTCCGCGAAGGCAACGAGGACTCCGCCTACGCCAGCGGCCGCCTGCTCGCCGTCGCGGACGGTATGGGCGGCCACGCACACGGCGAGGTGGCCAGCTCGGTCGCCATCGCCGAGATGTCCTTGCTCGACACGGACGCCCAGGGAGGTGACCTGCTCAGCGCCATCGAGGCGGCGGTACGCGACGCCAATCGCAAGCTGCACGAGATGGTGAGTCACAACCCCAGCCTCAAGGGCATGGGCACCACCCTCACCGCCATGCTCTGGTCGGGGACGAGGGTCGCCCTGGTCCACGTCGGCGACTCGCGGGCCTACCTGCTGCGAGCCGGAGAGCTCTACCAGATCACGCACGACCACACCCTCGTGCAGTCACTGGTGGACGACGGCCGGATCACCCAGGACGAGGCCGCCACCCACCCCCAGCGGTCGATCCTGTTGCGGGCGCTCGACGGCAGCGGCGAGGTCGACCCCGACCTGTCCCTGCGCGAGGCCCAGATCGGCGACCGCTACCTGCTCTGCTCCGACGGCCTGTCCGGGGTGGTGAGCGCCGAGACCCTGCACCACACGCTCTCCACGATCGAGGATCCCGACGGGGTGGTCCGCACCCTCATCGACCTGGCCAACCGGGGCGGCGGCCCCGACAACATCACCTGCGTCCTCGCCGACGTGCTGGAGGTGGACGAGACCCACGTGCCGCGCACCGACGCGGCCGTGGTCGGCGCCGCCGGTTCCAGCATGCCGCGGTCACAGCCGCCGGACACCCCGGCGGGCCGTGCCAGCGCGGTCACCATGCCGCAACCCGTCATCTCCGACGACGACGACACCGACACCGACGAGCCGATCGTCAGGGCCGCGGCCCGACCGGTCAAACGCCGCCGGCTGTGGCCTCTCCTGGCCGTGGCGGGCGGCGTCGTCGTCATCGGGGGCGGCTTAGGCTGGTACTTCGGCGGGCAGTGGCTGGAGGACCAGTACTTCGTGGGGGCCAAGGGCAACGAGATCGTGGTCTTCCAGGGCGTGAAGACCAACCTGGGCCCCATCGAGCTCTTCGACGTCGCCCGGAGCACCGCGGAATCGATCACGACTCTCGGCGCGTTCCAGCAGGGCCAGGTCCGCGACGGCATCCCCGTCCCCACCGTCGAGGCGGGCCTGAAGAAGATCGAAGAGCTGAAGACGTCCGCAGCCACATCCGACGGGAAGGACGAACCGACCGCATCCCCGAGCGCCTCCGCGTCCTCCGCGCCCGCCAGGGCTCCCGAACCCACAAGGTCACAGTAAACACATGAGCACCCCTAGCGCAGAGCCGGTCCCGCTTCCCGCCAAACGGCGGGTGGCCCAGTTGGCGATGCTCGCATTCGCGGTCGCCATCGTGATGCTGGCGTACGCCAACGTGGGGTTGGCCCTCGACGAGCAGATCCCGGCGGGAATGGTCACCTACGGCCTCGGCCTGGGCGGCCTCATGCTCGCCGCCTACCTGGTGCTGGCCAGGTTCGCGCCCTGGGCCGACCCGCTGATCCTGCCGCTGGTGACGCTGGTCAACGGCCTCGGGCTGGTGATCATCTATCGCCTCGAGGCGTCCGGCATGAAGGGGGCCTCGGCCACCAACCAGCTGATGTGGACCGCGGTCGGGGTCGTCATGTTCTCCGTGACGCTGATCGTGCTGCGCGACCACCGCGCGCTGCAGCGTCTGACCTACACCATGGGCGCCGTCGGCCTGGCGCTGCTGGTCTCGCCGCTGCTGCCGTTCGTCGGCAAGGAGATCAACGGCGCCCGCATCTGGATCGGCATCGGCGGCTTCACCCTCCAGCCGGCGGAGTTCACCAAGCTCGCCCTGGTCATCTTCTTCGCCGGCTACCTGGTCGCCAAGCGCGACGTGCTCGCCCTGGCCGGGCGGCGGCTGCTCTTCATCGATCTGCCCCGGGCCCGCGACCTGGGGCCGGTCCTGATCACCTGGGGCCTCAGCCTCGGTGTGCTGATCCTGCAGAAGGACCTCGGCTCCTCGCTGCTGATCTTCGGCACGTTCATCGCGATGCTCTACATCGCCACCCAGCGCACCTCGTGGGTGCTCATCGGCATCCTGCTCTTCATCGGTGGAGCGGTCCTGGCGGGGCTGCTCTTCAGCCACGTGCAGGACCGCTTCACGGTCTTCCTCAACCCCGAGGACCCCGCGCTCTTCGACAAGGTCGGCGGCAGCGCGCAGCTCATGGAGGGCCTGTTCGCCATGGGCGAGGGAGGCATACTCGGCACCGGCCTCGGCCAGGGCCACCCCTACGAGATCCCGCTGGCCTTCTCCGACTTCATCTTCCCCGCCACCGGCGAGGAGCTGGGCCTGACCGGGCTGATGGCCCTGCTGATGGTCTACGCCCTGCTGGTGGAGCGCGGCCTGCGCACCTCGATCGCGGCCCGCGAGCCGTTCTCCAAGTTGCTGGCCGGCGGCCTGTCGTTCATCCTCGCCTGGCAGGTCTTCATCATCGTGGGCGGCGTGACCAACCTGATCCCGCTGACCGGCCTGGTCACCCCGTTCATGTCCCAGGGAGGATCGGCGCTGCTGGCTAACTGGATCCTTATCGCGCTGCTGGTACGCATGTCGGATACGGCGAGGAAGCCTCCGCCCCAGGCCATCCAGGACGAAGGAATGACGCAGGTGTTCCAGCGATGAACGGTCCCCTCAAGCGCGCCGCCCTTGCCTGCCTGCTCATGTTCGGCCTGCTCATGATCAATGTGAACTACCTGCAGGCCGTGCGGGCGGACGATCTGCGCGCGAACCCGCGCAACGACCGCAACCTGTACGCGCGTTACGAGGTCGAGCGCGGCCGCATCACCGCGGGCAACAAGGTGCTCGCCGAGTCGATCGACACCGGCGACCCCGAGTTCCGCTTCGAGCGCCGCTATCCCGAGGGCAAGGTCTACGCCCCCATCACCGGGTTCTTCGCGCCCGAGAGCGAGAGCAACATCGAGCGGGCGGAGAACTCCCTGCTCAACGGCACCAGTGCCGACCTGCTGATCCGGCGCAGCATCGACCTGTTCACCGCCAAGCAGAGCAAGGGCGCCAACGTCGACCTGACGATCAACCCCAGGGCGCAGGAGGCGGCGTACAAGGCGCTGGGCGAGAGCGGCAAGAAGGGCGCGCTGGTCGCGATCGAGCCGAAGACCGGGGCGATCCTCGCGATGGTCTCGATCCCCACCTACGACCCCAACCCGCTGTCCAAGGCCAACAAGGCCCAGGTGAACGAGGTCTCCAAGAAGCTGGAGAACGACGAGGACACGCCGCTGCTGAACCGGGCGGTCGAGCGCACCTACCCGCCGGGCTCGACCTTCAAGGTGGTCACCGCGGCCGCGTACCTGGAGAGCGACGACACCGTGGGCCCTGAGACCCAGGTCGACGCCCCGCAGCGGCTCGACCTGCCCAACACCACCGCCGACCTGCCCAACTACGGCGGTGCGGCGTGCGGCGCCGGGCGGGTGACGCTGTCGTTCGCGCTGGAGAAGTCCTGCAACACGCCGTTCGGCAAGATCGCGATGGACCTCGGTTACGAGGCGCTGCGCGACCAGGCGGCCAAGTTCGGCATCGGCGGCGAGCAGCTGGCGATCCCGATGCCGGTGGCGGCCAGCAACATCGGCCCCGAGGAGGACCAGGCGGCCCTCGCCCAGGCCTCGATCGGCCAGCGCAGCAACCAGATGACCCCGTTGCAGATGGCCATGATCGCCGCCGGCATCGCCAACAACGGCGTGGTCATGAAGCCGTACCTGGTGAACAAGATCGCGGACTCCGAGGGTGGCGAGGTCGCGAGCGCCGACCCCGACGAGCTGGACACCGCGATGAGCGAGGAGAGCGCGCGCAAGCTCCAGGAGATGATGGTCAACGTCGTCAACAAGGGCACGGCGAGCGCGGCGCAGATCCCGGGCGTGACGGTCGGCGGCAAGACCGGCACCGCCGAGACCGCCCAGGGCCGTGACCCGCACGCGTGGTTCATCTCCTTCGCCCCCGCGGAGGACCCCAAGGTCGCCGTCGCGCTGATCGTCGAGTCCGGGAGCGCCGGCAGCGACGCCTCGGGCGGTCAGACCGCGGCCCCGATCGCCAAGAGCGTGATGGAAGCGGTGCTGGGTAGATGACCGCGTTGCTCGGGGGCCGGTATCGCCCGCTGGGGCGGATCGCGTCGGGCGGCATGGGTGAGGTGTGGCGAGCCAAGGACGAGCTCCTCGGCCGCGAGGTCGCGGTGAAGCTGCTGCGCCCGCACGTGGCGGAGGATCCGGCCTTCCGCCTGCGGTTCCGCTCCGAGGCGCGCATCGCGGCCGGGCTGTCCGACCCGGGCATCGCGCAGGTCTTCGACTACGGCGAGGGCGGCGGCGTCGCCTACCTGGTGATGGAGCTGGTGCCCGGGCAGTCCCTGGCCGGCATCCTGGCCCGCGACGGCGCGCTGAGCCCCGAGATCACCCTCGACGTGGTCCGCCAGACCGCCATGGGCCTGCACGCCGCGCACCGCGCGGGGATCATCCACAGGGACATCAAGCCCGGGAACCTTCTGGTGACCGAGGCGGGCGTGATAAAGATCACAGACTTCGGCATCGCCAGGGCGCTGGAGGCGGTGCCGGTCACCCAGACGGGCATCCTGATGGGCACCGCGCAGTACGTCAGCCCCGAGCAGGCGTCCGGCGACCCGCTCACACCCGCCACCGACATCTACTCGCTCGGTGTGGTCGCCTACGAGTGCCTGACCGGGCAGGCGCCGTTCCGCGCCGAGACGCAGGTGGCGATCGCCCTCATGCACATCGGCGAACCCCCGCCGCCGCTGCCGGAGTGGATCCCGCCGGCGGTCCGCGACCTGGTCATGGCGTGCCTGGCCAAGGATCCGCTGCGGCGCCCGGCCGGTGCCAGGGAACTGTCGGAACGGGCGGACATGCTGCTCGACGCGCTGACCGCCACCGGTGCCACCGGTCTCGGCATGCTCACCGACCCCGTGGGCTGGCGCGCGGAGCCCGCGAGCGAGTGGCCCCAGGAGGTCACCTCCGCCCTCGCCGTCCCCCTCCGGCCCGAGCCCGGTCAGGGCACGGGCTCCGGGGCGGGCGGGGGTTCCGGCAGGGGGCCCGGTCACGGCGCGGGCGCCGGTGCGGGATCCGGTGCGGGCACGACTCCGCCGGGTGCCGTCCCTGCGCGTCGCGGGCGCCGCGGTCTGCGCAGGACGACGGTGATCGTCGCCACGGTCGCGGGGTGCGCCGCCGCGGTCGGGCTGGGTGCCCTGGCGGTCCACGAGCTGACGAACCAGCCCGGTGACAGCGAGCCGGGAGAACCGGTCGTACGGTCGAGCCCGGCGACCACGTCGCCGACCGCACGGCCGACGAAAAGCAAGCCTCCGACGAGCAGACCATCGCTCTCGCCGACGAAGTCGGCCCGCCCCTCGGTCACGCCGTCGGCTACGGTAAGCACATCGGCCACGCCCACCGCAAGGCCGAGTACGTCGCCACCGCCCAGCCCCAGCCCGACGACTCCCACCCCGACACCAACCACCCCGACGGTGACACCGAGCCTCACACCGAGCACAACTCCTGAACCCGGTGACACAGACCCGCCGAATGAGGAGACGTGATGCGGCAACGGGTCGATGATGGACACCGGTGGCCCAAGAGCTCACCGGCACCCAAGATGAACGGTAAGGGACAGTGCAGGAAATGACTCAGCCCCGACGCCTCGGCGATCGCTACGAGCTTGACGGCGTCGTCGGGCGTGGCGGCATGGCCGAGGTCTATCGCGCCCGAGACATCCGGCTGGATCGGATCGTCGCCATCAAGACCCTTCGCGCGGACCTGGCCAGGGACCACATCTTCCAGGCGCGTTTCCGCCGTGAGGCGCAGTCCGCCGCGTCACTGAACCACCCGTCCATCGTCGCGGTCTACGACACCGGCGAGGACGTCTCCGAGGGTGCGCCGGTGCCCTACATCGTGATGGAGTACGTCGACGGCCGCACGCTGCGCGACCTGCTGCGGGCCGACCGGCGGCTGCTGCCCGAGCGCGCCGCCGAGCTGGTCGACGGGATCCTGCGGGCGCTGGACTACAGCCACCGCGGCGGCATCGTCCACCGCGACATCAAGCCCGCGAACATCATGATCACGCGCAACGGCGACGTGAAGGTCATGGACTTCGGCATCGCCCGCGCGATGGCCGACTCGGCCGCGACCATGACGCAGACCGCCCAGGTGATCGGCACCGCCCAGTACCTCTCGCCGGAGCAGGCCAGGGGCGAGCGGGTCGACGCCCGCAGCGACCTCTACTCCACCGGCTGCGTGCTGTACGAGCTGCTGACCGGGCAGCCGCCGTTCACCGGTGACTCGCCGGTCGCGATCGCCTACCAGCACGTGCGCGAGGACCCGATCCCGCCGTCGCAGATCGACCGCGACATCCCCCAGTGGGCCGACGCCATCGTGCTCAAGGCGATGGCCAAGGACCCGGCGCACCGCTACCAGAGCGCCGGGGAGATGCGGGCCGACATCCAGCGGGCGATGTCCGGCATCCCGACGGACGCCCAGACGATGGCGCTGAGCGCCAACAACAACTACGGCTCGGCCACCCGGACGATGCAGGCTCCGGGCCCCGGCGGTCCGGGCGGCCCGGCCACCCAGCGCACCACCGCCGTCCCGGCGTACGAGTACGGCGAGGAGGGCGGCGGCCCGCGCACCGGCGGGGGCGGCCGTCGCCGGCAGCAGAGCGGCGGGAACACCGCGGTCAAGACCGCGGCGTGGATCCTCATCCCGCTGCTGGTCATCGGTGCCTTCATCGGCGTCGGCTACATGTTCCTCAGCTCGCCGGGCACCCCCACCACCAGCGGCAAGGTGAAGATCCCGCCGCTGGTCTCGCAGACCGTGGAGGCGGCGACCAAGAGGCTCACGGACCTCGGCCTGAAGGTGAAGGTCGTCGACGCGTTCGACGAGGAGATCCCCAAGGGCTCGGTGATCGAGAGCGACCCGTCGGCCGACCACGAGGTCGACAAGGGCACCGAGGTGACGCTCAAGGTCTCCAAGGGGATCGAGAAGGTCGAGGTGCCCACCGTGCTCAACATGAGCGCCGAGGACGCCACGAAGACCCTTGAGGACGCCGGCTTCGAGGTCAACCTGCAGACCAAGCCCTCCAGCCGCAAGCAGGGCGTCGTCTTCGAGACCGTGCCCGCGCCGGGCAAGAAGGCCAACAAGGGCAGCATCGTCCGGATCTACGTTCCCAAGGAGGCGGTGGAGGTCCCGGCCGTGGTGAACCTCACGGTCGGGGACGCCAAGAACGCGCTCAAGGAGGCGGGCTTCAAGTGGAAGGTCGTCCCGCAGCCGAGCGACCTGCCCAAGGACACCGTGCTGAGCCAGTCTCCCGAGGCGGGCGGCAAGTACCAGCAGGGGACGACCATCACGCTGATCGTGTCGAGCGGGGCACCGCCCGAGCCGACCGAGGAGCCGACCTTCCCCGAGGAGCAGCCGACCATTCCCGAGGAGCCGACGGAGGACACGCCCACGGAGCAGCCCGACGACGGCACGATCTTCGATGAGGCGCCGCCCGGCGACGGGAACTGACCGGAGCACCTGACGGAGGCCCCCGCGACCGCGCGGGGGCCTCTTTCCTCTCCCGCCCGCGCTCTTTCCGGCGTTCTTGGCCGTTCCCGCGTTCCCATGGCTTTCGCGGCGTCTGGAGTTCGCGGCGTTCGATGTGTGCGGCGTCCGGCTTGCGGGACGTCGTCACCCGGTTTCCGGCCGGAAGATCCGGGAGACGGGAACCGGAAGGCCCGGAAACGGGGAAGAGTCCTTCCGCCACTCGGGGGCGATGGCGGAAGGACTCTCACTGGTCAATCGTTCAGGATGGGCTTCGCGTTACAACAATCTTTCGAGCCAGTTTCCGAGCAGCCGGTGACCGTGTTCCGAGATCACCGATTCGGGGTGGAACTGCACGCCCTCGACGGGGGCGGTACGGTGGCGCAAACCCATGATCACACCGTCGTCGCTGGTCGCGGTGACCTCGAGGATCTCGGGCACCGTCCCGGGCAGGACGGCCAGCGAGTGGTAGCGCGTCATGGTCACCGGTGACGGCAGGCCGGAGAAGACGCCGCGCCGGTCGTGCGAGATCGCGCTGGTACGGCCGTGCACCAGTTCGGGCGCCCGCCCCACGGTCGCCCCGTGGGCGATGGCGATGGCCTGGTGTCCCAGGCAGACGCCGAGCAGCGGGATGCCGTGGGCCTCACAGTGGCCGACGAGCGGGACGCTCACCCCCGCGTCCTCCGGGGTGCCGGGGCCGGGGCTGATCAGGATCCCGTCGAAGCCACGGGCGTCCTCGACCGCGACCAGGTCGCGCGGGCGCACGTCGCAGGTGGCGCCGAGCTCGCGGAGATACTGGACGATGGTGTGGACGAAGCTGTCGTGGTTGTCGACGACCAGGACGCGGCTCATCGGCCCACGGTGGTCAGGTCGAGGGAGACGCGAGGTTCGATCCAAGGGAACACGACATACCAGAGTACGGCCGCGACCAGCCCGGCCAGCACCAGGGCGGCGAACCCCCTGGTCACGAGGTTTCCGGGAAGCATTCGCCAGATCCAGCCGTACATGGGACCTCCTTCGTGTCCGGGGCGTCACCCGGGCCTTCCTGTTCGGGGTCTATCGGCTCACCCGGACCGCCCGAGGCGGTCCTCACGCCCCGTCAGCTCCCCCGAGACGATGAGCCGCAGGGCGGCCGAGTACTCCGGGTGGCAGGTGGACAGGGTGATCAGCGCTCTGGTCGGCTCGTGGCCCGGCCGGCCGGGAACCGGGGCGACCACGCTGATCTCGCCGGGGTCGACGACGCGTCTGCCGGTGACGCGGTAGGTGTAGCGGGCCTCGCGGGCGTCGACCAGGATGAGATCGCCCCGGCGGAGCTCGTCGATGCGGCTGAAAGGGGCGGCGTAGGTGGTCCGATGGCCCGAAAGAACGAAATTACCGATTTCTCCTGGCATGGCAGTGCCGGGATAGTGACCGGGGCCCATCCGCAGCCGATCCTGGTCGACGCCTTCCACGATGGCGTACCGGTAGTCGTCCCCGAGCCTGGGAATCGCCAGCATCGCCACCGCCCCGCCCAGCCGGATCGGCCCCGGCGGCTCTCCCCGCCGGCCTCCGGCCTCACCGCCTGGCGGGATCTCCTCTCCCAGGAGTTCTCTGCGCAGCAGCGCCTGCTGCCCGGCGGTGTAGGAGCCGGTGCCCCACAGGAGGTAGGCGCAGAAGAGGAGGATGACCAGCCCCGCGGTGACGCTCAGGTCGCCCAGAACCCTCAGCGCCGCTCTCATGGGGTCAGGCTAGTGACGGAAAAGGCCTCCGCGGCGGGCCGGATCACGGGTCCGGCGCAACATTTGCCACAGGATGGTGCCCCACGGAATCGCCATGGTCCAGCTGCGCAGACTATCCTTACACGGAACTTCACCCACTAGCGACTACGCTAATCGACACGGCCTGCGCACGATCCAGATCGCGCAGGGTTGACGCAGGAGAAGAACCCCAGTGCCCAAGCCCAAGACTCGCAAGAAGCCGGTCTACACCCCGCCGCAGACCTCACAGCAGGTCAAGATCAGCCCACGCTGGTTGGCACCGGTCATGGTGACCTGCTGGATCGTCGGCATCCTGTGGATCGCCGTCTACTACGTGGCGCCCACCGCTCCCCTCCTCGGCACCCTCCAGAACTGGAACCTGCTGGTCGGGTTCGCGTTCATCATCCTCGGGGTGATCCTCTCCACCCGCTGGCGCTAGCTTTTCCACAGGCATTGTCCACACCCTGGGGACTCAGACCACCGACGACAGCAAGAAGGCGGTCCTGGTTATCACCAATCCCACCAGGATCGCCAGAACGCCGAGAAGCAGCACACTCTGGAAGATCGTCCGACTGGCCTTCGGACCGTAGGCCAGAACAGCCGAGACGATCACCCCGGTGACGAGCCCTCCCACGTGTGCTGTCCAGCTGATGTTCAGCCCCGGAATGAACGTGATCACCAGGTTGATCACAAGCAGCACGATGATGGGGCGAAGGTCGAGACGGAGCCGCCTGCTGACCACGAAAATCGCACCGAACAGGCCGAAGATGGCTCCCGACGCGCCCAAGCTGGCGACGTTGATCGGATCGAACCAGTAACCGAGCACCGAGCCGCCGAGTGCGCCGAGAAAATACAGCGCCAGGAACCGAACGTGGCCGAAGGCCTGCTCCAGGTAGGGGCCGACCATGAACAGGGCCCACATGTTCAGCCCGATGTGCAGGTAGTCCCGGTGCAGGAAGGCGCTGGTGATCAGTCGGTAGTAGTCGGAGTCGACGGCGATCCCGAAGACCCACATCGCCAACTCCGCGGTCACCCGGCCGTTCGAGGCCATCTGAGCCAGGAACATCACGATGTTGACACCGAGAAGCGTCCAGGTCACGTAGGGCTTGGCGATCACACCGCCGCCGAACACGGACTGCGCCCGCCGCATGCCCTTGTTGCCCTCGGCCACGCACTCGGGACACTGGAAACCCACCGCGGCGTCGCGCATGCAGTCGGGGCAGATGGGACGGTCGCAGCGCTGGCAGCGGACGTAGGTCTCACGCCCTGGATGCCGGTAGCAGGTGGGGACAACGGTGTCGGGCTCGTTGGACGGCTGGGTGGTCATGTGTGTGGCTGGCCCCTTCGAGCGTTCTGTTATCCACAGACTGCCAGCCTATTCACGATCCCGAGCACCCGTACACCCGCGAAGGGAAGGGCTCGGGGGCGGGGGTGAGGAAGAGGACGTGCGGGAACGCGCCCGGCGGCCTCCGGAGGAGGCCGCCGGGCGAGAGATCAGCTCTGGACGCGCTCGATGGTCACCGACTCCAGGACCACGGGCTCCGTGGGACGGTCACGGGCGTCGGTTTCGGTCTTGGCGATGGCGTCGACGACGTCCTGGCCCTCGATCACCTCACCGAAGATGGTGTGCTTGCCGTTGAGATGCGGCGTGGGAACCACCGTGACGAAGAACTGCGAGCCGTTGGTGCCGCGGCCGAACTGGACGCCGGCGTTGGCCATGGCGAGCAGGTACGGGCGGTTGAAGTAGAGGTCCGGGTGGATCTCGTCGTCGAACTTGTAGCCGGGACCGCCGACACCCTGACCCAGCGGGTCGCCACCCTGGATCATGAATCCGGAGATGACCCGGTGGAAGATCGTGCCGTCGTACAGCTTGGCGTTGGACTTCTGGCCGGTCTCCGGGTGCACCCACTCGCGGGTGCCCTCGGCGAGCTCGACGAAGTTCCTCACGGTCTTGGGCGCGTGATCCGGGAAGAGCTGGACCTTCACGCTACCGCGGTTGGTGTTGAGGTTCGCGATCAACTTCTCAGCCATGATCGGACTGCCCCCTTCAGTTCGTAGGAATACCTGTGCAACGTATTGCTTTTATGGCACTTTGACGATTTCGGCCGCAGCCGCATCCCCAAGCATCCTCCCACGGGCCGTCATGATTGAGCCGCCTTCGAGCGGGAAGGGGTGGCGACGGGGCCCCAACGAATGGGGAGGTTGTTGTGCCTCTAGCACTGTTTGGAAAGCGCCACATGAAGATCGTGGCACCGGAAAGGCGGCTGCGCCACGTGAAGGCTCAGGCCGTCCGAGCCGCGGATCGGGTCGGCCCGATGGCCAGCCACGCCCGTGACGCGGCCAGTCATCATGCCCATGACATGGCCGTCCAGGCTCGCGATGTGGCCGGTCACGCCCGAGAGATGGCCGGCCAGGCCCGTGAAGTGGCCGGTCAGGCTCGTGACGTGGCCAGCGAGAAGATCATTGTGGCACGCGGGTGGGCGGCACCCAGGCTTGACGCCGCCGCGCACTCGTTCGAGGAGCAGCTCGCGCCGAAGATCAGCGCCGCGCTGTCCCAGGCCGCCGCGAGGATCGATCCCACTCCCGCGAAATCCAGGAAAACACCCATGATCCTGCTCTTCGCGGGCGTCGCGATCGCGGCGGCGGGTTATGTCCTGTACCGCAGGAACGCCGACCAATGGGCGGACACACTGAAGGAAAGCGCCTCCGACGCGTCCCAGTGGGTGGGGCAG
This sequence comes from Streptosporangium sp. G12, assembly GCF_052983175.1. Classification (NCBI taxonomy): domain Bacteria; kingdom Bacillati; phylum Actinomycetota; class Actinomycetes; order Streptosporangiales; family Streptosporangiaceae; genus Streptosporangium; species Streptosporangium sp. G12. The sequence goes on from NZ_JBRIQO010000014.1 coordinate 88,565, forward strand.
AAGACGGAGGCGGTGGCCGGGAAGGTCTCCGACACGGCGGATGACGCCGCGACGAAGGCCGAGGAGGTCGGTGCCAAGGCCGACTCCAGGGCGGAGCACACCTCCAAGAAACTGTCCTAGGGATCGGAGCGCCGGCCGGTCACGTGAGTGCCGGTCGGTGGCACGAACACGGCGTACGGCCGGGTACGGCCTACGGCGACTGCCGGGGGTACGGCCCGCACCGCGAAGGTGCGGGCCGTACTCCTGTGCGGAGCCGATCGGACTCTCCGGTGCGGGCGTCCGTCGAACTCCCGCGCGGGCGTCCATTGACCGATCACCAAGCGCTTGTTAGAACGTGTTCCTCGGACCCAAGGAGCACCGATGACGCTGTCGCCCCTCGACGACCATCCCGTCCACCAGTCGCCAGAGGTCATGCGGCACGTCACGACGTCGGACCGCAACTTCTACGACCGGTACTACTTCAACTGCCACGCCGGGTCCGACGAGCTGATGCTCATCGTCGGCCTCGGCCAGTATCCCAACCTCGGGGTCACCGACGCGTTCGCCTGCGTGCGGTACCGGAACCTGCACCGCGTGGTCCGGGCCTCCCGGGAACTCAGCGGCGACCGGATGGACACGCGGGTCGGCCCGTTCAGGGTCGAGGTGATCGAGGGCCTCCGGCGGCTGCGGGTGGTGCTCGACGCCACGGAGCACGGCCTGTCCTTCGACCTCACCTGGGAGGGCACCGTACCGGCCACCCTGGAACCCCGGCACTTCCTGCGCTGGCAGGAGCGCGTGGTGTTCGACTCCTCCCGGATGGCCCAGACCGGCCGGTGGACCGGGCACATCCTGGTCGGCGACGAGCGCGTCGAGGTCACCCCCGACCGCTGGCAGGGCACCCGCGACCGCTCGTGGGGCATCCGCCCGGTCGGCGAGCCCGAGCCCCCCGGCATCCAGGCGCGCAACGCGGGCACCTTCTACTGGCTCTACGCGCCCGTCCAGTTCGACGACCACGCCATCCTGTGCATCGTCCAGGAGGACGAGAAGGGCCGCCGGGTGCTGGAGGAGGCGGTGCGCGTGTGGGGGTTCGGCTCTCCGAGGGAGGGTGAGGAGGAGTATCTCGGCCGTCCCGAGTACCGCCCGACGTACGTGGACGGCACCCGGGAGGTGCGCGAGGCGACGATCTCCTTCTCCCCGCCGGGCGGGAAACCCTTCGACCTGCGCTGCGTCCCGATTCTCCCGGTGCACCTGATGGTGGGCACCGGATATGGCCTGGAATCGGATTGGAAGCACGGCATGTACCAGGGTCCCGGCCCGGTGGTGCAGGGCGTCACCCACACGCTGCCCGAGGACGCCCCCAGGATGTGGGGCATGGTCGACGCGGTCGGCCGCTTCGAGTACGACGGCCGGATCGGCTACGGGTTGTACGAGTACTGGGCCCTGGGCCCGCACCCGTCCTTCCCCGAGGGCTGACCACCGCACGTGACCGGTCGTCCCCGGGGACCGGCCCCCGCACGTGACACGTCGTCCCCCGGGGACCGGCCCCCGCACGGATCTCCGCGCGGGTTTCCCGGATCGCCTCCGAACCGGCGGTGAACCGGCCGGAGACACCTCCGAACCGGCGTCAAACCGGCCGGAGCCGTTTCCGGGCCTGCTGCGAACCGGCCGGGGCAATTCCCGCACGGATGCCCCGGCCGGTTCGCAGGTCTTCGCGGGGACGCCCCCGGGCTCGCCGGGGCGTCCCCGAGGTCACTCCTCCTCGGCCTTCATGCCGGCCTTCTTGACGCAGGTGACGGTGGGCACGTCGCCCTCCGGGTGCTTGCCCGTCACCCTGATCTCGGTGATCCCGGCCCCCTCGGGAGCGGGTACGGCCGTGGAGAGCGTGGCCACCTCCCCGGGCTTCTGAGCGCCTTCGGGAAGGGCGGGCGCGGCCATGACCCTGATTCTCTTGGGCGGGATCGCGCCCTCGGGAAGGGCGGACGGCTCGGCGTCCGGCCGCACCGCCAGGATGTCCTCGGCGATCGTGACGCGTCCGGCCTCGGGCTTCCCCGGCTCACCGGCCTGTCCGGACGGCACGGCGGGAACGGCGGGAACCGCGAGAGCGGATCCCTCCTTCTCCAGCTTCTCGCGCTCGGCCTCGGTGAGCCGGCGCGTCGTCAGGGTCACCTGGCCGCCCCCCTCGCAGTCGACGATCACGACGTCGTCCTTGGGAAGAGGGGTGGGGGTGGGCGTGTCGGCACTGGCGGCTCCGGTCAGCGTGGCCATCAGAGCCCCCGCGGTCACCACCGCGGCGGCGAGCATGCGGATGCGCATGGATGTTCTCCTTGTCAGACGAGTGTCAGCGGACGGATACGGCAGGTGGACTGGTGAGCGGACCGGCATGCCGTTCTGGAGACCACAGGCTCCCGCCCGTTGCCTGAACCCAGCCTGAAGGCGCCGGAAATCGTCTTCAGGTTGGCTTTAGGCGGGGTACGGCAGGCTGGGCGGCATGCGCGTGCTACTGGTTGATGACGAGAAGCGCCTGGCCCACCTCCTGAAGGAGGGGCTGGCGGGCGAGGGATTCGCCGTCGACGTCGCGTACGACGGCCGCGACGGGCTGTGGATGGCGACCGAGAACCCGTACGACGTGATCGTGCTCGACGTCATGCTGCCCCGGATGAACGGCTACACCGTCTGTGCCAAACTCCGCGACGCGGAGAACTGGACGCCGATCCTGATGCTCACCGCCAAGGACGGAGTGCAGGACGAGGCCGAGGCCCTGGACACGGGCGCGGACGACTTCCTGTCCAAACCGTTCTCCTACGTGGTGCTGCTCGCCCGGTTGCGCGCGCTGGTACGCAGGGGCGGCAGGGCGAGGCCGGTGTCCATCGCGGTCGGCGACCTGACCGTCGATCCGGCGGGGCTTCGCTGCCGCCGCGGCGAGGTGGAGATCTCCCTCACGCCCAAGGAGTTCGCGGTCCTGCACGGCCTGGCGCGCAGGCAGGGCGAGGTGGTCTCCAAGAGCGAGTTGCTGGCCCAGGCGTGGGACTTCGCCTACGACGGCGACCCGAACATCGTCGAGGTCTACGTCAGCGCGCTCCGCCGCAAGATCGACTCTCCGTTCGGCCGCTCGTCGCTGGTGACCGTGCGCGGCGCCGGCTACCGGCTGGAGGCCTGAGATGGCGTCGCGCCTGTCGGTACGGCTCCGGGCGACCCTCGCGGCGACCGCCATCGTCGCGGTCGCGCTGGGCGTGGCGGCGTCGGTGCTCGTCGGCGTGCTGACGGGGAGCCTGACCCGGAGCGCCTCCGACGAGGCCGCCCGCCGCGCCGGCGCCACCGCGGACGTTCTCGCCGGCGCCACCGCCGACGTGCTCCCCGGCGGTACGTTGGTGCTCGGCGTCCCGGCGATCGACGCCACGTCCACCGGCGTCCCGGAGCCCCCCTCGTGGGCGATCGACACTCCGTCGGCCACCGTGGTCACCGTCACCGGACCGCGGGCCGAGGCCGCCGGGCACTCGGAGCCCGCCCTCCTCGACCCCGACATCAAGATCTTCACGCGTCCCGCCTCACCGGCGCCGACGCTCCCCGGCCCGGGCCCGGTCGCCTCACGGTCGTCCGGCGGGAAGGCCGCGGCGCTGTCCGGGAAGGCCGCGCCGTCCGGTGGGAAGGGCGCGCCGCCGTCCGGGATGTCCGGGACGTCCACCGGGAAGGTGACGGCGTCCCCCGTGGTGGCCGTACGGAACATCGCGGGCGGAGCCGCACTCGAGCCCGCCGAGGTGACCAGATGGGCGCCCGGCGACTCCTTCGCCCTGGCCACGATGCCCGTGGACACCGCCAACGGCACGCTGTTCGTACAGGCCAGGGCCTCACTCGAACCCACCGCGGACGCCCTGACGACCCTGCGCGGCCTGCTGCTTCCCGGTATTCCCGCGTTGCTCCTGCTGGTCGCCGCCCTCACCTGGCTCGCCGTCGGCCGGGCGCTGGCACCGGTCTCGGCCATCCGCGCCGAGATGGCCGACATCACCGCCAGCGACCTGCACCGGCGAGTCCCCGTACCCAGGTCGCGTGACGAGATCGCCCGCCTCGCCGAGACCATGAACCGTACGCTCGACCGCCTCGAACTGGCGGTCAGCCGGCACAAGCGCTTCGTCGCCGACGCGGCCCACGAACTCCGCAGCCCGCTGGCCATCCTGCGGACCCGCCTGGAGCTGGCCCGGCCGGGACCGCTGGCGGCCGAGGCCCTCACCGACGTGGAGCGGATCCAGGCCCTCACCTCCGATCTCCTCCTGCTCGCCCGCCTGGACGCCGGGGAGCCCATCTGCCACGAGGAGGTGGACCTCGGCCAGGTGACCGCCGAGGAGGCGGCCAGGTCGCGCCCCAGGCCGGAGATCGAGGTCACGCTGGAGGTGGCGGCCGACACCGTGCTCCTCGGCTCCGCCGGGCAGCTGCGCCGCCTGGTGGCCAATCTGGTGGACAACGCCGTGCGCCACGCGAGTTCCGCGGTCACCGTCCGGCTGGCCACGGACGGCGGCGAGGCGGTGCTCGACGTGCTCGACGACGGACCGGGCATTCCCGCCGAGCACCACGAGGCGGTCTTCGACCGGTTCACCCGGCTGGACGAGGCCAGGGACAGGGACGCGGGCGGTGCGGGTCTCGGGCTGGCCATCGCCAGGGACATCGCGGTACGGCACGGCGGCACCCTGCGTGTCGCGGGGAAAGATCGAGGAGCGTGGCTCCAGGCCCGCTTTCCTGTGATATGAACCACACACGTGATCTATCACGGAGCCCTTCACTCCCCAGGAGGCCCGCCATGCCCGCTCCCACCCGTCGCTTAATGATCTTTCGAGGTCTCACGGGCGGCGCCGCCGCCGCGATCGCGTCGGCCACCGCATGGGTACGCCCCGCCGAGGCTTCCGAGGACACCGAGGAGGCCGCCGGTCCCATCCTCGCCAGGACCAGCAGCATTCCCGTCGGCGGCGGCCGCATCATCAACGGCAAATGGGTGGTCACCCAACCCGTCAAGGGCACCTTCCGTGCCTTCAGCGCGAAGTGCACGCACCAGGGCTGCCCGGTCTCGACCATCCGCGGCGGGACCATCAACTGCCCCTGCCACGGCAGCAAGTTCCGGATCGCCGACGGCTCGGTGGCCAGGGGCCCCGCCAAGCGGCCGCTGGCCCGTAAGAAGATCAGGGTCTCCAAGGGCGTCATCCGGCTGAGCTGATCGGCCTGCGCTCACCCGCACTTCGCGAGGGCCGCTCCCGCGACGTGCGTCACGAGAGCGGCCCGCGAGAGGGACGGGATCCGCGGTCCGTGAAGACGGGACTCCAGGATTCGCCCTCTTGCCGGCTTCTCTTCCGGAAGCCGCCGAGGGGGACGGCCTCGCCACCGTTCAGACCGACCAGGAGCAGCCGGTTGCGGAACTCACCACCCCCGCGGAGGAACTCGGCGCCCTCCCGCTCGCGGGCCCGGACGACGAGCCGCTCGTCGTCCGCCCACGCCACGGACCGCTCGATCCATTGACACGCTCCCCGGCCTGAAGGCCGGGGATTCAGCCCGTGCCGCGTCAAGCGGCACCGAGGGAGGCTCGCGGGCGAAGGTGGGGCGGGGTGCCTTCTCAGGACATCGGCGAAGGTTTCACGTGAATCAATCGCTTCGCGCGGCGACGAGAAGCGGCGCGAGAATAGGCGGTCCGGGATCCGGTGGTTCGGCGATCCGCGTGTTCGGCGATTCAGCGGGCTCAGGGGGTCTGTGATCCGGTCGTGCGGGCGGTCCGGGCTGGAACCGCCCGCGGAAGGGACGTGAGACCGATGGGTGACGTCACCGTACGCCCCTACGAGGGCGCCGCCGACCTGCGCAAGATGCAGGAACTCGTACGGGCGACCTGGGGTCCCGGCGTCCGGCCGCATGTCGGAGGCCTCGCCTGGAGCAGGTTCCAGCACGTGGGGCGGGAGGCGGAGTGGCCGACGGCGCTGTGGGAGCGCGACGGTGACACCCTGGCGTGGGGCTGGGTGACGCCTCCGGGCGAGCTGGAGATGTTCGTGCATCCGGAGCATCCCGCGCTGGCGGACGAGGTGCTCGACTGGTTCCGCGGTGTGGCCACCGGCGACGAGGCGGGGGTGACCATCCTGGAGGGCGAGAGGCGACTCGCCGCGGTCCTGTCCAGGCACGGCTACCGGCGGGAGCCCGCGGACGCGCCCTTCCTGCTGCACATGTCACGCGACCTGCGTGATCTACCGGAACCCGAGGTGCCTCCCGGCTTCGTCGCGCGCCACGTGCGCGGCGAGGAGGACGTGCCCGCGCGGGTGGCCGTGCACCGGTCGGCGTTCGCTCCCTCGTCGGTCACCGAGGAGAGTTACCGCAACGTCATGGGCGCGTGGCCCTACCGGCGCGAGCTGGACCGCGTCGTCGAGGCGCCGGACGGCCGCCTGGCGTCGTACTGCCTGATCTGGCTGGACGACGCCAACGGCGTCGGGGAGCTGGAGCCGGTCGGCACGCACCCGGACTTCCGGCGGATGGGGCTGGCCCGCGCGGTCTGCCTGCACGCGCTGCGCCGGCTCGGGGAGGCGGGAGCGGTCACCGCGATCGTCCGCCCTCGGGGGGACGCGGGACATCCGGTGCCCGCTCGACTGTACGAGGCACTGGGCTTCCGCACCCGCGACCGGACGGCCCGCTACTCACGTCCCCGCCGACCCCCGCCGAGCACGTCCAGCGGTTTCAGAAGTGTTTAATGAATATCCTCATATAACGTCGTCCGGAAATATATACATATTTTCCGGGGAAAGTCATCTCGAGATAACCCTCGAACCGCACGCGGATGTATAAGTCTTACTCCCCGGCAAGTAGCATTACAGGATTGATCGCACCTGTCGGCGGATAGACGTCACATATGCGAAGCACAGTTCAACGCTCCCTGATCACCAGCACCGTCTTCGCCCTGGTCACGACCCTCCCCTTCAGCGTCACGCACGCCGTGGCCGACCCCGCCCCCGATTCCCGGCACGTCCCCCTGCCGGATCAGTTCACGACCCTCAGAACAGGCAGCAGAGGAATAGAGGTACACAACGCGAAGAAAAGACTTAGAGATTTGGGTTTCCCCCCGGGAAATCTCAGCCCCACGTATGATCCCGCTCTGCGCATGACCGTATGGGCCTTTCAGAAGGCGAACGGGTTGAAACCCGTCGACAGGATCGACCCGCCGACCTGGCAGGCCCTCCTGCACCCCCGTCGTGTCAGGCCCCTGGTGTCGCACGGGGAGCCGGAAAGGACCGAGATCGATCTACGGCGCCAGCTCCTCACGGCGTGGAGAGGCGGGAAACCCGTGCTGGTGACCCACATCTCGACCGGTGCCCGCAGGTCGTACTGCGAGAAGGGCCACTGCGGGTTCGCCGCGACCCCGCTCGGCGACTACCGGGTGGGAGCGCGGGTTCCCGGCTGGTCCACCGGGATTCTGGGGTCGATGTTCTACCCCGTCTACTTCAACGGCGGCATCGCCATCCACGGCTCCACCCTCGTCCCCCGTTACCCCGCGTCCCACGGCTGCGTCCGGGTCCCGCTGCACAACGCCCTCGACCTCTACCGGTTCCTCCAGCCGGGCGTTCCCGTACACGTCCGCCGCTCGGAGGCGCCCGCCGAGCGCCGCCCGAAGGCTCGCGGGGAACAACGCTCCCGGATTCCCGAGGCACGGCCTCCCAAGGCTCCGCACCGCTCGCACCGGCACTCCTCGCGCCCCGGGCGCTCCACCGGCCATCGGACGGGACGTGACGGCGGAAGCCGCCGGTGAACCGCGCGGGCGAGCTTGAGCCGGGAAGTGGCCTTTGCGGTGAGAAATCCCGGCCGGTACGGCGATCGAACCGATCTCACGGGCTTAGAACCGGTGCCATGAGGTCATGATGAAAATGTCGGCAGATCATTGCGAAGGGCGTGAATCGTGATACCAACCATGATCCTGTTCGGCCTGGTCTTCGGGCGATGGTGGCGGGTCTCCCTCCTCGCCGCCGCCGTGTTCTGGCCCGCCGTGCTCCTGGCCGGCGACGCGATCGGACTCGACGGGTCACTGGTTATGGCGGCCGCGCTGGGCGTGCTCAACGTCGCCGCCGGGGTGGCGATCCATCAGAGCGTCCTGTGGATCGTGAGGAACACGATCACGCAGCGCGCACGGGCGAAGAATCCGTAACCGTACGGCCGGTCGCGCCGGGGGCTCGACTCGACGCCTCCGACGCCTCCGGCATCTCTGGCACAAAGCGGCGAGAACGGGTAGGTGACGAGGGCTGGGCGGAACGCGGGCCGGTGGCGTTCCTCCCGCGTCTCCGTTCCTCCCGCTTCCCCGCGGGTCCCGCGGTTCAGCGCCCGATCCCCGCCAGGATCACCTCGTCGAGCACGACCGAGGCGGTCGACTGGTCGGGCCTGTCGTACTGTCCCGCGGTGATGGCGACCACCAGGTCCAGTGCGGGCGCCACGTGGATCCGCTGGCCGCCGTTGCCGAACCCGCCCGTCCACGTGTCGCCCACGTACCAGTGGTAGCCGTAGTGGGACCCCTCGTCGATCCGCACGTGCGGGCGCAGCGCCGTCTCCAGCCAGGACGACGGGACGACGCCACCGCCCCCGTCGCGCACGAGCCGCCCGATCGCGAGAAGGTCGCGAGGGGTGAGCCGCAGCCCGGAGGCGGCCAGGGCCACCCCGTCCTCGCCGGTCGACCACTCGAAGCGCGTGATCCCCAGCGGCTCGAACAGCCTGGCACGCGCGTAGTCCTGCACCGCCTGGCCGGTGCCCTTCTCGATGAGCCGCGCCACCAGCGCCGAAGCGCCTCCGCAGTAGGACCGTCGGTTGCCCGGCTCGTCCACGATCCGCCGCTCCAGGATGTAGCGGAAACGGTCGGGGGCCAGCTCCATCGCGATCTCGCTGTTGGCCGCGCTCGTGTAGGGGGCGCTCTCGTCCCACTCCAGGCCGAGCGTCATGGTGAGCGCGTGCTCGACCGTGAGCGCGGCTCGCCGGGGGTCCTCGGCGAGGTCCGGATACTCGGGGAAGTGCCGTAGCAGCGGCTCGCGCGGCTCCGGCACCCGGCCGTCGGCGAGGGCGATGCCGTACAGGAGGCCGACGACGCTCTTGGTGATCGAGCGGACGTCGTGGAGCGTGCCGGGCGTGAAGCGCACCCGGCCGAGCGGCTCGTTCAGCCGGAAATCCTCGCCCTCGCCGTAGTACTCAAGGATCACCCTGTCACGGCGGAGGGCGACCACGGCGTGGAGGTCGGGCAGCCGACCCTGCTCCACGCCGAGGGCGAGGCGGTCGGTGAGGGTGTCGCTGCTCATGATCCTTTTATACGTCCTGCCGGCGTGTCAGGATCAACCCTGCGGGGTGAACTCCCACGCACCCTGCCGGGGGAAGCGGTCGGAGTGGTCGGCCTGGATCCAGCCGGGGTATTCGACCGGGAGCGCGCTGGCGGCGTCCAGCTCGGTGAGGTCCCGCTCGGTGAGCTCGAGCTCGACGGCGGCGAGGTTCTCGGTGAGCTGCTCCGGGCGCTTGGCACCGATGATGACGCTGCTCACACCGGGACGCGAGAGCACCCAGGCGAGCGCGACGCGGGCCACGCCGACCTCGTGGCGGGCCGCCACCTCGCGCAGGACGTCGATGACGTCGTAGGCGCGCTCCAGGTTCACCGGCGGGAACTGGAACTGGTTGCGGCGTGCCCCGCCGTCACTCGTGCCGGTGCGGTCGAACTTCCCGGACAGCAGGCCGGCGGCGAGCGGGCTCCAGACCAGCAGGCCGAGCCTCTGGTCCTGGAGCAGGGGGAGGATCTCGCGTTCGATGTCGCGCGCCGCGAGCGAGTACTGGGCCTGCAGGGAGGCGAACCGCGCCCATCCTCGCCGCTCGGAGACGCCCAGGGCCTTCATCGTCTGCCAGGCGGTCAGGTTGGAGGCGCCGATGTAGCGGATCTTCCCCTGGCGCACCGCGTCGTCGAGGGCGGCCAGGGATTCCTCGAAGGGCGTGATCGGGTCGATGTTGTGGATCTGGTAGAGGTCGATGTGGTCGGTACGGAGCCTGCGCAGGCTGTCCTCCAGCGACCGCATGATGTGCAGCCGGGACTGGCCGACGTCGTTGGGGCCGGAGGCCATCCGCGCGGTCATCTTGGTGGCGAGCACCACGTCGCGACGGCGTGCCCCGAGCACCTGGCCGAGGAGTTCCTCCGACTCGCCCCCGCCGTACACGTCGGCGGTGTCGATGAGGTTCACCCCGTGATCGAGCGCGGTGCCCACCAGGTGGTCGGTGTCCTTCACATCCAGCGCGCCGACCGCCTCCCAGACCTGTGAGCCACGCCCGCCGAAGCTCATCGCTCCCAGCGAGACGCGGGAGACGAAGACTCCGGTGGTGCCGAGCTGTGCGTATTTCATCGTCCTACTCCTTCCAGATGAGGGGGGCGTTGGAACGCTATAGCTCGCCTACCTGGACAATCCATAAGAAAGAGTCCGACATATATGCGAGATCGTCCGGAGTCACCGTGGACCCCCTGTCCGATGTCCTGACCCTGCTGAACGTCAGCAGCGCCCTCTCCTCGCGCTTCGAGGCCGGTGGCCGCTGGGCGCTGCGCTTCCGGAGCTACCGGCACATCAAGATCGGTGCGATCACGTCCGGCGCCTGCCGGCTCACCATCGACGGCACGCCCGCGCTGCGGCTGTCGACGGGTGACTGCTACCTGCTCACGGGCGGGCGGCCGTACGAGGTCGCCAGCGACCTGGACGTCGAGGCGGAGGACGGCCACGCCGTCTACCTCAACGCTCCCAACATCAGGAACGTACGGTACGGCACCACCACCCCGGACGCGGAGCCGACCGTCATCATCGGCGGCAGCATCACCCTCGACGACATGACCGCGACGCTGCTGCTCGACTGCCTGCCCCCGGCCGTGCGCATCCCCGCCGACAGCCCTCAGGCCCGGACCCTTCGCCCCGTGCTGGGGATGCTGACCCACGAGACCGCGACCGAGCCACTCGGGGCGACGGTGATGATCGAGCATCTGACCCAGATCATGTTCGTCCAGGCGCTGCGCGCCCATCTGGCCGGCGAGGAGGACATCCCCGGCTGGCTGGGAGCGCTGAACGACCCGCAGATCGGCGCCGCGCTCACCCTGATGCACCAGCAGGCCACCCGCCGCTGGACGGTCGCCGGCCTCGCCGCCGAGGTGGACATGTCCCGCTCCAGCTTCGCCCTGCGTTTCAAGACCCTCGTCGGGCTGCCGCCGCTGGACTATCTGCTGCACTGGCGCATCCGGTCCGCGGCCGAGGCGTTGCGTGCCGGTGACCGCACGGTCGCCTCGGTGGCCTCGGAGTGGGGGTACGCCTCGGAAAGCGCCTTCAGCAACGCCTTCAAACGCGTCACCGGCCAGCCGCCCGCCCGGTACCGAACCGCGAAGCCGCCCCCGCCGGCCGCCCCGCCCGTCTACGAATGACGTCTCCGCGAATTCATGAACATTCGTGAATGACGTCGGCGAGCACGCGCACCCGGCCGGCCCGCTGGTCGACGGCCTGGGCCTCCGCCAGATGCTTCCGCTTGCAGATAATCCAGAACGGTACCGGTTGGCTAGGGTAGGGCCATGACCGCCATGGCACCCGCCCGCACCGAGCCGGATCTGTCGTTCCTGCTGGACCACGTCAGCCATGTCCTGAGAACCCGGATGGCGGCGGCGCTCGCCGAGATCGGGCTTACGGCACGCATGCACTGCGTGCTGGTCCACGCCCTGGAGGAGGAGCGCACGCAGATCCAGCTCGCCGAGCTCGGCGACATGGACAAGACCACCATGGTGGTCACGGTCGACGCCCTGGAGAAGGCGGGGCTCGCCGAGCGCCGCCCGTCCAGCACGGATCGGCGCGCCCGGATCATCGCGGTCACCGAGAAGGGCGCGGAGGTCGCACGGCAGAGCCAGGAAATCGTCGACGGCGTGCACCGGGCGGCACTGGGCGCGCTGCCCGATGACGAGGGCGAGGTGCTCGTACGGGCGATGAACCGCCTGGTGACGGGCCATCTGGCCACTCCCACCGAGGCGCCGCGGGGGGTCAGACGAGCGCGGCAGCGCACAAAGTGAATCCATAAAGGATCGTCTACAACAAAACTATCTGCTACGGTCACTTCTGTTCCCCTTCGAACAGGAGACGGCCATGTCGCACACCGCACCCTCCCCTCGGCCCCCTCGGCCCTCCCGGCCATCCCGCACCGGCGCGTCCCCGTCACGCCGGCTCGCGCTCACCGTGCTGTCCGCCGCGATGTTGATGACGATCCTGGACGGCAGCATCGTGACCGTGGCGATGCCGGCCATCCAGGCGGATCTGGGCTTCTCACCCGCGGGGCTCAGCTGGACCGTCAACGCCTACCTGATCGCTTTCGGCGGGCTGCTTCTGCTGGCCGGCCGGCTGGGCGACCTCATCGGCCGCAAGACCATGTTCCTGGCCGGGAACGTGGTCTTCACCGCCGCGTCGCTGCTGGCCGGAGTGGCCTCCGGGCCCGGCATGCTGATCACCGCCCGGTTCCTGCAGGGCGTCGGCAGCGCGATGGCCTCCGCGGTCGTGCTGGGCATCCTGGTGACGCTGTTCACCGAGCCCGGGGAGCGTGCGAAGGCGATCGGCGTCTTCAGCTTCACCGGTGCCGCCGGAGCCTCCATCGGCCAGGTCCTGGGCGGGGTCCTCACCGACGCGCTCAGCTGGCACTGGATCTTCTTCATCAACCTGCCGATCGGGCTGGCCACGATCGCGCTGGCGATCCGGGTACTGCCGGGCGAGCGCGGGATCGGGTTCGCCGCCGGAGCCGACGTCATCGGCGCCGTGCTGGTCACCGGCGGCCTGATGTTGGGCATCTACACCGTGGTCAAGATCGAGGAGTACGGCTGGCTCGCGGCCCACACCCTCGGTCTCGGCGCGGTGTCGCTCGCCCTGCTGGCCGCGTTCGTCATCCGTCAGGCGACCGCCGGGACCCCGCTGATGCCCCTGCGAATCTTCCGGTCGCGCAACGTCTCGGGCGCCAACCTGGTCCAGATCCTGACGCTGTCGGCCATGTTCGCCTTCCAGATCATCGTCGCGCTCTACATGCAGAGGGTCCTCGGGTACGGGGCGCTCGACACCGGCCTGGCTATGCTTCCCGCGGCGGTGGCCATCGGCGGCGTGTCCCTCTTCCTCTCCGCCCGGCTCAACACCCGTTTCGGCGAGCGTGCCGTCCTGCTGGCGGGCCTGGTGCTCCTGTTCGGGGCGATGGGCTGGCTCACCCGCGTACCGGTGAACGCGAACTACGTCACCGACCTGCTCCCGGTGATGCTGCTCATCGCGGGTGGCGGGCTGGTGCTCCCGGCCCTGACCACGCTCGGCATGTCCGGCGCCAGGGCCGACGACGCGGGCCTGGCATCCGGGTTGTTCAACACCACCCAGCAGATCGGCATGGCGGTCGGCGTCGCGGTGCTGTCCACGCTGGCCGCCCGGCGTACCGGGGAACTGCTGTCCGCGGGAGAGAACGAGGCGGCCGCGCTGACCGGCGGCTACCACCTCGCCTTCGGCGTCGCCGCCGCTCTGCTCCTGGCCGCCTTCACCGTCGCGCTCGTCGTGCTGCGGCAGCCCAGGCCGGACGCGACCCCCGCCACACCGGCGGCCCGGCCGGAGACCACCTGATCACCTGATCACCGCGGCGGCCGGCCCGGCCACACGCGGCGCGGACGGCCGGGCTCACCACCGCGCGGCGGGAGGCCCCTGTCGGAAACTGCGGCGGGCCCGGCGGTCAGAAGAGGGTCAGCGGCTCGACGGGCACGGGCTCGGGGAGCGGCTCGACCCCGGGCAGCAGGGCTCGTACGTCGTCGTGGAAGCGACGGGCGAGCGCCGGCGCCTCGGCGTTGTCGGGGGTGTGGACGAACACGGTCGGCGAGCGGCCCTCGCGCAGCCACCCGGCGACCGTGCCGACCCAGTCCCGCCAGCCCTCGATCGTGCTCGCCGTGTCGTCCCGGCCGAGGTAGCGGACGATCGGGCGGTCGGTGAGAGCGACCGACCTGCGCGGCATGCGCGGCTTCTTCGACCACGCCTCTCGTTCGGCGTCGCTGGTCGGAGGGCTCCGGAAGAGAGTGGTGGTGTCGAAGGGCACCCACTCGGCGCCGGCGCCGGCGAGAACCCCCTCGAGAAGCCGTACGGATCGCGCGTCGTCGAAGAACGCGCGGTGGCGGACTTCGACGGCGTACCTGTGCGAGCGGGGAAGCCCGCGGAGAAAGCCGGCCAGGGTACCGAGGTCGGCCGGGGCGAATGACCCCGGCAACTGGATCCAGAGGGTCTGGGCTCGCGGCCCGAGTGGTTCGATCGCCTCCAGGAACGATCGAACCTCCTCGTCGACGCCGGTGAGGCGCCCCTCGTGGGTGATCGTCCTGGGCAGCTTGACCACCAGGCGGAAGTCGGGGCCCGTCTGCCGCGCCCACGACTCCACCGTGCTCCTCGCCGGTGTCGCGTAGAACGTCGTGTTGCCCTCCACCGCGTTGCACCAGGTCGCGTAGGACCGCAGGCGCTCCCCGGGAGGGAGCGGATGGGGCAGGAAACGTCCCTGCCATGACGCGAGAGACCACATCGCGCATCCCACATGAAGCCGCATGACCTCGACGCTATCCAACGACCGCGGGGACGTCGTCCGGGCGGGCGCACTTTACGGGAGCGCTACAGCCGGGCGTCATACGTTAGATCCATTACCCAAGCGGGCATTTGGGTAGACCATCGCACTCGCGACAGATGGGATTTTCCTTAATGAAGGTGGCATTTCTCCTAGCAGGGTTCCTCACCGTGCTCATGGCGGCCCCGGCCGCGGCGGCCGAGACCGGATCCAGGGCCGACGCGTCCACGACCTCCGCCTCTTCCGAGAAGCCGGCCTATCCCACCGAGTTCTCCCTCCCGGACGGTTTCCAGCCGGAGGGGATCGCCATCGGCCCGGGAGCGGCCGCGTACTTCGGCTCGCGCGCGACCGGCGCGATCTACCGGGCCGACCTGCGCACGGGCAGGGGCCGGATCATCAATTCGGGTCCCGGCACCCCGTCGCTCGGCCTCAAGGTCGACGCGCGCGGCAGGCTGTTCGTCGCCGGCGGCACGGGCGGCGACGCCCGCGTGATCGACACCCGGAACGGCAGGGTGCTCGCGAGCTACCGGCTCGCCACCGGCGCCGCGTTCGTCAACGACGTCGTGCTCACCCGCGACGCGGCGTACTTCACCGACTCGACCAACCCCGTGCTGTACAAGCTGCCGTTCGGGCGTGGGGGAGCACTGCCGGACGAGGCGGTGAAGGTGCCGCTGAGCGGGGACATCGTCTACACGACCGGCATCAACGCCAACGGCATCGCCCAGACCCCCGATCGCGGGGCCCTGCTCGTCGTCCAGTCCAACACCGGCGGGCTGTTCCGCGTCGACCCCTCGACCGGCGTGGCCACCCTGGTGGACCTCGGCGCCGAGTCCCTGGTCAACGGTGACGGCCTGCTGCTGGAGGGCCGCACCCTGCACGTCGTGCAGAACCGCCTGAACACCCTGACGTCCCTCTCCCTGGACCGCGGCGCCACCTCCGGGAAGGTGATCCGCAAGCTCTCGGACGGCCGCTTCGACGTCCCCACCACCGTCGCCTCCTTCCTCGACCGCCTCTATCTCCCCAACGGCCGCTTCACCACGACCCCCACCCCGACGACCCCGTACAACGTGGTGGCCGTCGAGCGTCACTGAGCTATTTTCATCGTGACGGTGCAGGTCACGAGTAGGACGAGGTCTGATGTGGACATAAGGCGAGGCTCCCGGTAAGACAGCAGTCGACCAAGATCCGATGCCCCAACCGGGAGCCTCGCCGTGCTGTCTTACCCCGCCGCGATTGCGCTGTCCACCCGCAGCCTGAACCACCTCGCCGACCTTATCCGGGCCCACCGCGTCCAGCGCCGGTCCCGATGGCGACGCCTCGATCCCGGCCGACAAGCCCTGCTCGCCCTGGCGCACCTGCGCAACGGCGACACCTTGACCCGCCTGGCCTGCGGATTCGAGATCGGCGTGACCACCGCCTGGCGATACATCCGCGAAGCCATCGACCTGCTCGCCGCCACCGCAGACGACCTCGACACCGCGATGAACAGAATCCGCCTGCTGGCCTATGCCATCCTCGACGGCACCCTCATCCTGATCGACCGGGTCGCCGACAGAAGCCCTACTACTCCGGCAAACACCACCGCCACGGCGTGAACGTGCAGGTCATCGCCGACCCGGCAGGCCGGCTGGCCTGGGCCTCGGCAGCTCTGCCCGGCTCCGTCCACGACCTGACCGCGGCCCGCACCCACACCATCATTCAACGCGCTGACCAGCGCAAACGTGAGGGCGTTCGCCGACAAGGCATACCAAGGCGCCCGAGGCACGATCCGAACCCCGTTCAAGCGCCACCGCTACCGGCCGGAACTCTTTCGCTGGCAGAAGAAGGTCAACCGCGCCCACGCCCGGATCCGCTCCATCGGCGAACGCGCCAACGCCACCCTCAAAACCTGGAAAATCTTGACCAAGCTGCGCTGCTGCCCACACCGAGCCACCGCGATCGTGCAGGCCATCCTCGTGTTACATCACGCCGAGAACCCGATCTACCGAGGATGAAAAGGCTCATTGATATCCGACATCAGCGAGTCGGTGCTCCATCAACCATTGTCAGGGCGCACGGCTCCCTGTTCGCCGACTGCTCGGCCCCGGGGGCTCAGCCGGTAAATTCGTTGACGCCGAGGGCGAAGTCCCAGTGGCCGACTCCGTTGCCGGCAAGGCCCACCGTGACCACGCCCATTCCTTCCAGCCAGTGCGCCATTTTCAGGCCGCCGACGTCCAGCGGGCGCAGCCCGAGGCTCTGGATGAATGCAGCCACGCCCGCCTTGGCCTGCGCATTGTCGCCAGCGATGAAGACGTTGGGCCGGCCCTTCTCCAGGACATTACGAAAGATGGTGTTGAATGCCTTCACCACGCTGGCGCTGGCCGGGGCCACCTTGGTGACTTCCTGCGCGATCGAGGTCTCCTCGTTGTGGGCCAGTCCGTCGAACGTGGCGTTGAAGGGGTTGCTGATGTCGACGATGACCTTGCCCGCGAGGGCGTCTCCGTACTCGGCGACGACCGGGACGACACCGTCGTACAGCAGGGCCGTGATGACGATGTCCCCGGCCGGGACGGCGCCCCACGTGCCCGTCGTCGTGCCGCCGCCCAGAGCCTTCGCCAGGTCATCGGCCTTGGACTGATCGCGTCCCATGACCTCGACGGTGTTGCCGCCCGCCACCGCGAGCGTGCCGATGGTACGGGCCATGTTGCCCGTACCGATGAGGGTGATGCTGATCATGAGGTGTGCTCTCTTCCTGTTCTCGAGGTGTCGCTCTGTCTCGTTCGTGCCGGGTCAGGCGCAGGGCGTCGGCCGTGACGTTTCTGGGTCAACTGCCGCGCCTTTCCCGGCACCTCCGGCTCGCCGTCTTCCGCCGGTAGATGGGGTTGTTGTGGGGTGTGCCCGCGGCATTCCTGGTGTGTGGTTCAGATGGCGGTGGTGCCGCCGTCGGTGACCAGTTCCAGGCCGTTGACGTAGCTGGAGTCGTCGGAGGCGAGGAACAGGGCGACGGTGGCGATTTCTTCGGGGCGGCCCATCTTTCCGCGGGGGATGAGGGACTCGAATGCGGCCTTGGTGGCCTCGTCGAACAGTTCTTCCTGTTTGGCGGTGGCGACCTGGCCGGGGGTCAGGACGTTGACCCGGATCTTGCGGTCGCGCAGTTCGTTGAGCCAGACGCGGGCCCAGGCCTGCTGGACGGCCTTGCTGCCGGCGTAGAGGCTCCAGCCGGGGAAGGCGCCGAGGGAGGCGTTGGAGCCGGTCATGAGGATGGAGCCGCCGTCGTTGAAGAGCGGGAGGGCCTTCTGGACGGTGAACAGGGTGCCCCGGGCGTTGAGCCCGAACCAGGTGTCGAACTGGGCCTCGGTGATCTCACCGAGCGGGGCGGACTCGCCGCCGCCGGCGCTGGCCCACAGTACGTCGAGGCTGCCCTTCTCCCGCTTGACGGTGTCGTACAGGCGGTCCAGGTCGTCCAGGTCGGCGGCGTCGCCCTGGACGCCGGTGACATTGCGGCCGATCTGCTTCACGGCCTCGTCCAGGGCGTCCTGGCGGCGGCCGGTGATGAAGACGTGCGCTCCTTCGTCGACGAACAGCTTCGCGCCGGCCAGCGCCATGCCGGTGGTGCCGCCAGTGATGACCGCTACCTTGCCGTCAAGCTTTCCCATGGTCGCTCCTTTGAGTCGGTGGTGCCGTACGCACCTGGGGCGACAATGTTATGTACACCGCCCTGTGTGCTTACGGTACGGGGCGGGCGGGCGGGACGCAAACTATGTACACCGGTCGTTACCGAGCTGGGGTATCATGGACCCATGACGGAGCTCGAGAAGGGCCCCCAGGGCCGTCGCCGCGGCCGGGGCGCCCGCGAGCGCATCCTCAGCGCGTCCCAGCAACTGTTCCGCGAGCAGGGCATCAACCGCACCGGCATGGACCAGCTTTGCGCGGCGGCCCAGGTGTCCAAGCGCACGGCCTACCAGCACTTCACCGGCAAGGACGAACTCGTCGCCGAGTACCTGCGCCGGTTCGACCCCTCCGTTCTGTCCGGCGTGTTCGACCGCACCGACCTCACGCCCCGCGAACGGCTCCTCGCCGCCTTCGACATCCCTCCCACCACCCCCCTGTGCCCCTACATCGGCGCCGCCGTCGAACTCCACGACCCCCAGCACCCCGCATCCCAGTACGCGCGCGACTACAAGAAAGCCGTCGCCGCGCGGCTCGCCGACACCGCCCGGGAAGCCGGCGCCGCCGAGCCTGAACAGCTCGGCGAGCAGCTCGCGCTGCTCATCGACGGCGCCGCGGCCCGGACCCGGGTTCTCAACGCCGACGCCTTCCCCACCGCCGCCGCCATCGCCGCCGTCCTCATCGACAACGCCATCTCCGCGTCATCTCCTCGGCAGCCCAGCGATGACCGCGAAACTACCGGGTCTGCTCCCGTTCCGGTGGGAGGCCAATGACGGCCCGATCACGCCTCGTCGGCCGGAAGACGACGTCGAGTTCGGCGCGGCCGGAGCGGTAGATCACGCCGTACAAGGGCAAGAACAAACCCGACTCGCAGAAGGACGCCAACCGGGCTCATGCCCGGCTTCGCGGGCCCGGCGAACGCGCCAACGCCCAGCTCAAGTACCGGCGCATCCTGCACAAAGTCCGCGTCAGCCCACGCGGGGTCGGTCGACTCGCCAACGCCATCCACGTGCTACAGAACTACGAAGCAACCGCAGGATGAAAAAGGTTCACTGATCGATCTCTCACGGCCGGCCCTCTCGACACGAGGCGGGGCGGGTGGGAGCGGGACGACGAGCCGTACCCGCTCCCACCCGCGCACCCGGTCCGCGGTGATCCACGCCCGGCGACCTGGGCCCGGTGCCCGTCCTTGGGTGCCGCCGTCCGCGTCACACAGGTCTCAGGACGTGCCGCCGAAGTCGACGTTCTTGGCCTCGACCGTCCCGGCCGTCCGTCCCGGCGCCGTCTGGTAGGTCCAGTACAGGTTCGTGTGCGCGATGACCTGGTCCGGCGGCGGCGCCCCCCACTCCGTCTGGTCCTCCGTCGTGTGGGCGTCGCTGACGAGGGTCACGTCGTATCCCCTGACGAACGCGCCGTGGATCGTCGAGCGGACGCACTCGTCGGTCTGCGCGCCGGCGACGACGAGCCGCCCGACGCCGAGGCCCGACAGCACGGTCTCCAGAGTGGTCTCCTCGAAGGAGTCGCCGTAGTGCTTCTCGACGAGCGGCTCGGCGTCGTCCGGAGCCAGCTCGGGGACGATCCGCCAGTTGTCGCTCCCCCTGGCGAGCTGCTCGTCCGAGTGCTGGACCCAGACGACGGGGACCCGCTCCCGACGCGCCCTCTCGACAAGGCCGCCGATGTTCGCGACGACCACGTCGCGCCGGTGGGTCCCCTCGACGACACCGTTCTGCACGTCGACGACGAGGAGCGCGGTGTGCGGCCGGTTCTCGAGTGTGGTCATCGGATACCTCCAGCGTGGAGACCCCGGACTTTGGGCCGGAGAGGAAACGCGGCGCAGTGCCGCAGGTCTGGTATCGAACACACGTCCACAGTTAACTTCTTGTGGCAGGGTGTGATGCGTGGCGCAGATCGTGAAGCGGGCCTACAGGTTCCGCTTCCACCCGACGAACGAGCAGGCGGCGGAGCTGTCGCGTATGTTCGGCTGCGCCCGCCTCGTCTACAACAAGGCTCTTGAAGAGCGGACCCGCGCCTACGCGCTGGAAGGCCGGAAGGTCTCCTATGCGCAGTCGTCGGCCGCGCTGACAGCGTGGAAGAAGACCGACGACCTCGCGTTCTTGAACGAGGTGTCGTCGGTGCCGTTGCAGCAGGCGCTGCGGCACCTTCAGGCGGCGTTCGCGAACTTCTTCGCCAAACGCGCGAAGTACCCGACGTTCAAGTCCCGCAAGAAGTCCCGGGCAAGCGCCGAGTACACCCGCTCTGCGTTCACCTACCGAAACGGTCGGATCACGCTGGCGAAGATGGACGGCCCGCTGACCATCGTGTGGTCGCGCCCCCTGCCCGAGGGCGCCCAGCCGTCCACGGTGACCGTGACCAAGGACGCGGCCGGGCGCTGGTTCGTGTCGATCCTGTGCGAGGACACCATCGCCCCGCTCCCCCCGACTCCGAACGTGGTCGGGGTGGACGCGGGCATCACGGCACTGGCGACGCTCTCCACCGGAGAGAAGATCGTAAACCCCCGGCACGAGCGGGCCGACCGGCGCAAGCCGGCCAAGGCTCAGCGCACCCTCGCCCGTAAGGAGAAAGGGTCGGCGAACCGGCACAAGGCCAAAGTCAAGGTGGCCCGGGTGCATGCCCGCATCAGTGATCGCCGCCGCGATCATCTGCACAAGGTCACCACTCGGCTCGTCCGTGAGAACCAAACGGTCGTGATCGAGGACCTCACCGTGCGCAACCTGGTGAAGAATCACAGCCTGGCCCGTGCTATCTCGGATGCCTCCTGGCGCCAGATACGGTCCATGCTGGAGTACAAAGCAGCCTGGTACGGGCGGGAGCCGGTCGTCGTGGACCGCTGGTTTCCCTCCTCGAAGCTGTGCTCGGCGTGCGGAACCACCCAGCGGTCCATGCCGCTGGGCGTCCGCGATTGGGTGTGTGCCTGCGGCGCCGTCCATGACCGGGATGTGAACGCCGCGAAGAACATCCTCGCCGCCGGGCTGGCGGAGAGGTAAAACGCCTGTGGAGCTGGTGTAAGACCTCATGGAGAGTTCTCTCTCTGGCGGGCGACCGGCGATGAAGCAGGAACCCTTACGGGCAACCGTGGGAATCCCCCTCCTTCAAGGAGTGGGAGGAGGTCAAGGTCTTCCCTCGCTCGCGCCGGAATCCTGTGCCCGTCCACGGTAGGCACACCCACCGACAGAAAACCCTCTCCCCGGACACCCGGACACCTGGACACCCGGGCGCCCCCGCCCGGTGCCGAAGAGCCGAGGCGTTCCTGGGAGCCCGCGGTCACGGTGGTCGCCGTGAGTGCTCCCGGCCGCCGCGGACCGGCACCCGAGGAAGCCGGGGAGAGCACCGCCCAGGCCCACAACCAGGGCCGATTTCCGCCAGCGCACCGGGGACGCGCGGCCGAACATGGATCCATGAGCACTCTCCGCGCATTCGCCATCGAGGCCGAGGTCGCCGCCGAGCTACGCGTCCGCGACGACGCCGGGCGTCCGCCCCGCACGGTCACCGACACCGAGGGAGACTCGCCGTAGCCTCCCGGGAGAGCGACTCGCCCTGCTCGCGTACGCGCCGCTGCGCCGGTGGGTGGCGCGGACCGGGGGCGACCCCGACCCGTACGAGGAACTGGGCCCGGTGTTCGTGCACGCCGAGCCGTGCGAGGGGCCCGGCGGGACGGGCTTCCCCGTCGACATGTGCGGTGAGCGGCGGGTCTTCCGCGCCTACGACGCCGGCGGCGACATCCTCGGCGGACGGCTGGTGGACGGGTACGCCAGCCGCGACGCCACCGCGGCGGAGACCGTCCTGGCGGAGCGGTTCGCGGACCCCGGCGTGGCGCTGGTACACGTTCGGGCGGTGGAGTTCGGCTGCTTCCTGTTCGAGGTGCGCCGCGCCCGACCCTCCCGCGCTACGCCTCGGCGGCGGGATCGGCGATGCGGTACCCCACCCCGGGTGTGGTCGTGATGATCGACGGGCTCCCCAGTTTGCGGCGCAGCCTCCCGATGGTCACGGTGACGGTGTTGGTGAACGGGTCGGCGTTCTCGTCCCAGACCTGCTCCAGGAGGTCCTCGGTGCTCAGGAAGCCGGGGCCGGCGCGCAGCAGGGCTTCGAGGAGCGCGAACTCCTTGACCGAGAGGTCGAGCCGCCGGTTGTCGCGGGTGGCCGTGCGGCGTACCGGGTCGAGCTCGATCCCGGCCGCGCGCAGTGTCCGCGCGCGGGCGAACGGCCGGCGCCGGGCCAGGGCGTGGAGGCGCAGGACCAGTTCGGGAAAGTGGAAGGGCTTGGCGAGGTAGTCGTCGGCTCCCAGGGTGAGGCCGCTGACCCGGTCCCCCGGAGAGCCGGCCGCGGTCAGCATCAGGACCATCGCGCGGTCGTCCCGTTCGGTGATCATCCGGCAGAGGACGTCGCCGTGGATCCCGGGCACGTCGCGGTCGAGGACCACCACGTCGTAGGCGTTGAGGTCGAGCCTCGCCGCGGCGGCCAGACCGTCGTGGGCGACGTCGACGGCCATGCCCTGATCCCGTAGCCCCTCGGCGAGGATCTCGGCGAGCGGGCGCGCGTCCTCCACCACCAGGATCCTCACGTGGCGACGCCTTCCGGTGCGGGCGCCGGCGGCAGCGATACGGTGACGCGCAGGCCGCCTTCCGGCCGGGCGTGCAGGGCCAGGTCACCGTCGTGCGCGCCGACGACGGCCGCGACGATCGACAGGCCGAGGCCGGTGCCGGTCTCGGAGCCGGTCCGGTCGGCGGCGAGCCGCCGGAAGGGTTCGGTGAGCCGGGCGACCTGCTCCGGGTCGAGAACCGGCCCGTCCGTCTCCACGACCAGCCGCGCCCCGTCGTCCCCGGTCACGGTCGCGAGCCGGATCGAGCCACCGCGCCGGTTGTGGACGACCGCGTTGTCGATCACGTTGTTCACCATGCGGGACAGCAGGGGCGGGCTGCCCCGGGTCCACGCGGTGTCCTGGACGTGCGCCTCGACGGTCAGATCCCTCTCCGCGATGTCCGCCGCGCGGGCGGCCAGTGATTCGGACACCAGGGTGCCGAGCGCGACCGGGACGCGGCCGTGGAGCTCGCCGTGCTGCGCGCGGGCGAGGTCGAGAAAGCCCTCCAGAAGGCTGTCGACCCGGTCGAGTTCGGTGCGCAGCCGGTCGGCGAGCGCCAGCGTCTGCGCCGGTACCGGCACCGGCTTGGCCACGGCCACGTCCAGTGACGCCCTCATGGTCGTCAGCGGTGTCCGCAGTTCGTGGGAGGCGTTGGCGACGAACCGGCGCTGGGCGGCGAAGGACGCCTCCAGGCGTTCCAGCAGCCCGTCGATGGTGTCCGCGAGATCCTTGACCTCGTCGGCGGGGCCCGGCACGGCCAGCCGCTCGTGCAGGTTCTCGGCCGAGATCCGCCGTGTCGCCGCGGTGATCGTCCGCAGGGGGCGCAGGACCCGGCCGGCCACGGCCCTGCCCAGCAGGAACGAGATCACCGCCATCACGACCAGCGCGATCACCGAGCCCACCAGGAGCTGGTGCGACTGAACCGCCTGGACGTCCGAGAGCTGCGCTTCGAGCTGGTGGACGCGCTCCTGGGCGCGGTCGAGGCCGGGCCGCGGAACGGGAGGGGTCTGGCCGGGTACCGGCCGGGTCATGCTGCTCGCGCCGACCAGCAGGTTGGTGAGGGCCAGCAGCCCCAAGCCGGAGAGGAGGAACAGGACAGCGTACAAAATGGTGAAACGCTGCCGTACCGTCCGTCTCGGTGGTGCGGAGCCTCGCGGCTTGCTCATCGAGCCTCTCCCGTTCGCGTGCGGACCTCCAGGATGGGGTGCCCGGCCTAACAGCGGCGTGACAGGGGTGGTTCGGGCCATGTTAGGGCCGGATCCGTAGAACCGGCCGCATGCGAGAAAACCACGAAGACACCACCGAGCCGTCCTTGACCGCACATGTACGCCAGGAGTGGGCGAGGTTCCGCACCCGGGGCCGGGTGATCGCCATGGTGGCCGCGATCCTCGTCACCATCCTGCTCGGACTGCTCCACGCGATCACCCTGGGCAGCGGCACCCACTGCAGCAAGGGCCCGGTGGAGGTTCCCTGTCCCACCGATCCGGTCGGGCCGCACGGCCGGACGGTGAGCGACACGTTCTACTTCGTGCACCGGCCCCTGGGCGAGAACGGCAGCATCACCGTCCGCGTGACGTCCATGACCGGCATCATCACCTATCCGCCGCCCGACCACGACGAGATCGTCCCCGGCCTCGTGCCCTGGGCGAAGGCCGGAGTCATCATCAAGGACGGTGTCGCACAGGGTTCCCCCTACGCGGCGCTGATGCTCACGGGCGCGCACGGCGTGCGGATGCAGCACGACTACGTCCACGACACGGCCGGCCGCGCGGGCGGCGTCTCGGCGGGGACACCGCGCTGGCTGCGCCTGACCCGCGCCGGCGACACCATCACCGGCCACGAGTCGGCCGACGGCACGCGATGGGCGAAGGTCGGCACCGCCCGCCTCGCCGCGCTGCCCGAGACGGTACGGGTCGGGCTCTTCGTCACGTCCCCGGGTGACCTGACGCTCAGACCGGTCGCTCTGGGCGCGAGCCTTCCGGAGTCGCGCTTCACCCAGGCCACCGCCACCTTCGACCACGTCAGCGTGGAGGGCGGCGCGTCCGGCGGCGAATGGAGCCACGGCAGCGTGGGCGAGATGGGACACACCGACTGGGAGAAGCACCACCGGGCGGCCGGGCTCGTCGAGTCGAACGGCGCGTTCACCGTCACCGGAACCGGCGACATCGGGCCGAGCGGCCCCCAGGGCGGCCACCCCGTGGAGAGCGGCCTCGTCGGCCTCGTCATCGGCCTGATCATCGTGCTCGTGGTGGCCGTGCGATTCGTGACCGTCGAGTACCGGCCGGGCGTGACCGGAGGCGCGCCACTCACCGGCCGGACACTGGCGGCGAAGGCCCTCGTGATCGGCGCGGTCACCTTCCTGGCCGGACTGGTCTCCGCGGCGGTCATGGTGACGGCCGGCCCGGCCGTCCTGCGGGCCAACGGCCTCGGTGTCATTCCGGCGTCGGTCCTCACGGGACTGCGGGTCGCCACCGGTGTCGCGGCGCTGCTCGCGATCGCCGCCGTCCTCGCGCTCGCCCTCGGCGCGCTGTTGCGGCGAACCTGGGCGGCGATCCTCGTCGCGATCTCGGTGGTCGTCCTCCCGTACCTCCTGGCGGTCCTGCCGCTCCTGCCCGACGACACGGCCAGGTGGCTGCTGCGCCTCACACCCGCCGCCGGTTTCGCCGTCCAGCAGAGCATCCACGAGTATCCGCAGGTGGTCGCCCATTACGCTCCGTCGGCGGGCTACCACCCCCTCGCCTGGTGGGCCGGGCTCGCCGTGCTCTGCGGCTACACCACGGCCGTCCTCACCCTGGCCGGCCTCCGGCTACACCGGAGCGTTCCGGCAGCACGACCGCGACCACGCTGGAGGTAACGGCCTGCCGGCGCGGGGCGTCCCCACCCGGCGGACGAACCCGGCCGGCGGCACCGCCGCGCCGGCCTCCGGGTGCGGGCCGGGGTCCAAGGAGGGGACGGCCGCGCGGATCCCGGTCCGGCACCGGGTCAGGCCGGAGCCATCCGGGCGACGATCATCCGCCAGAGAGCGAGCTGCAGCAGGGCGAGGAGCACGGTGGAGGGCATCAGGGTCCAGATCCCGGCGCTCTGTCCGACGACGCCGGTCAGCCAGGGAAGCGCCGCGCCACCGATGACCGACACCCCGTTCATGATGCCGATGGCCGTCGGCACCAGCCGGGTCGTGGTCAGATCGGGCACCACCGCCATGGCCGTCGGGAAGATGGGCCCGAGAAAGAAGCCGAGCAGGAAGAAACCGGCGGTGGCCACGACCGCTCCCGGCGCCGCCCAGGTGAGCACCGCGCTCGCCGTCACGCCGGCCAGGCAGGCGTAGGTCATGCCGGCCGCGGTCAGTCCCATCCGGGTGGCGACCGGACTGATCAGGAACCGGCCCAGGGTCAGCCCGAGCCAGTAACCGCTGGAGATGTACCCGGCGGTCAGGCCGGTCTGCGCGTGCTCCTCCACCAGGAAGGTGAACCCCCAGTTGCCCACACTGATCTCCAGGCCGACGTACACGGCGAGGAACACCGAGGCCAGCACCACCGCGGGCGAGCGCATGACGGCGGTCAGCAGACCGCCCCGCTCCGGTTCGGAGTCCTCGGGGACCGTCGGAGGCGCCGGGGCGTCAGGATACGAAGACCCCGCCCTCACGGGGGGCTCGGCCGCGCCGTCACCCGCGGGGGAGCGCCGGGGATAGGCCATCAGGAAGCCGGCCACCAGCGGCAGGCACGCCACCGCCAGTACCAGCCACACAGCCGTCCACGGCAGGAAGGTCAGCATCCAGGCGGCCGTCAACGGGCCGAGCAGCGCGCCGACCCCGAAGAACGCGTGCAGGCGGTTGAGCAGCGTCGTGGCCGAGGGCAGCTCCGCGAGGTAGGCGTTGAGCACCGACTCCAGCACGCCGGTGCCATAGCCGACCAGCAGCTGCACCGCCACGAAGGCCACGAACGGCGGGCGGGTGGCCATGTACAGCGTGGCCATCACGTACAGGCCGCCGCCGACGGCGAGGGCCAGGCGCGTACCGAGGCGCTCGAGCAGCGGACCCGTGGCGGATCCGGCGAGCATGAACCCGGCGGAGGAGGCGAAGAAGGTGATACCGATCGTCGCCATGTCGACGCCGTAGTCGCCGATCAGCGCGGGCAGCAGCACTCCGCCCACACCGGCGTTCAACCCGGCCAGTACGAAGGTCGCGTACGCCAGGACGACCGGTGCCCGCCGCGGGCTGTCAAGGACGGGCACATGCTCTCCAGCGCGGTCATTCGATGCGGATGGCTTCGGAACCGTCCGGTGACGGCCGCTCGCGTTGAAGCCCGGAGCACAACTCGATCATGGTAACCCGGGACCGCCCCGCAGGCCAGATCCTAAAAAACGCCGAAAAATGCCGAAGAGCACCGTCTCCACCACCTTGAAATCCGGCATGAGATCAGACCGGATCACGAGCCGAGGTCTGGCACGAACACCACCGCTGTCATCACCGCCGGCATTCGACCGAGTGGCATTGTCACAACATTTCCTATCTTGCCGAGTGGTACATCTAAGCCAGGATCAAGATCAACCGATCCGGCGCGCGGGCACATCGTCCTCGATGGCCTCGACCACGTCGAGGGGCGTGAGCTCGCTGAGGGACCCGGCCAGGGTGAACCGAGGGCTTGGTGGTCCGCTCCGTAGATCCCTCTCCTGTTGCGGTGTCGAAGGGCGGATCTGGGAGCATTGCGAGATGGCGGACCCGCACATGCACATCAAAGACATCATCATCGACTGTGCCGACCCCGAACGCCTGGCCACGTTCTGGGGAGTGCTCCTTGGAAGACCGATCGCGGGGCGCATGGGCCCGTATGTCTGGCTCGAACGTGAGAACGGCCTGGGAGTGGGTTTCCAGAAGTCCGGCGAGCCGAAGGTCGGCAAGAACCGGGTTCACTTCGACCTCGCGGCGGCGGACCCGCCGGCGGAGCAGCGGCGAGTCGAGTCGTTGGGCGGACGGCGGCTGGAGGGATACGAGGAGGGAGGTTTCCTCGTCATGGCCGACCCCGAGGGAAACGAGTTCTGCATCATCCCCGAGGGCCCGTTCGAGCTTGATGACGAAGGGCGCGCCGACTATCTGGACGATCCCGGCCCGGTCTGAGCGCACCGGTTTCCTCACGCGTTTCAGACGTGCGGAGAACCACTCGCGGTCGACGACCACGGCCCCCGTAAGAGGCGCGCTCCGAGCATTTCGGTGAGTACTGCGACGCAGCATACGGCGCGAGAAGCATGGACGCTGAATGGCTGATCGGGAATGCTTACCCTCCTGGTTCGCAGAGCGGATGGGGAGTCTGGGATGGCGGAAGTTCTCGTCGTGCTCGTAGGCTGGGCGATTTCCGCTGCCGTGTTTTTCTTCATCGTTTACTGGGTGGTGCGGTTGGCGATCCGGCATGAGCGTCGAAGAGTGCCGACGTTACATGAGCGTGTGACGGCCGAGCGCGCGGCTCAACGGCTGGAATGGGCGAAACGCGAGGCTCGGAGGCGGCATGCGGAGCGCGACGAACCATAGTGTCGGCTCGGACTCGCCGGTCACGCGCGAGAACGGCCCCGGGTTCCCCACACAGCGCTTTCCCCGGTGCGGCGGACCGTGGCCCTGCCTCCGTTCGACAGATCACCGCGTGGGAACGACGCTCTTTCCTCGCCCCCTGCACGCGATGGACCACCACCCCTACGAGATCAAACATCCCTCAGGAAGGAACGCACCAGCTCAGTGATCTCTGCGGGAGCGGTCTTCGGCGTCCCGGCGTCGAACGGTGGCTCCGGTGCGTACTCCAACCCGAGCTGGATCGCCATGGCAATGTCCTCGCCGTCCTCGCCCGCCAGCAAGGACGCGAGGTGGAGCGCCATGTCGATGCCGGCCAGCACGCCGCCCGAAGTTATGATCCTGCCGTCCCTGACGAAGCGCTCGTCGACCGGCTGCGCCCCGAACCGCGCGAGCAGGTCGTGGGCCACCCAGTGAGTGGTCGCCCTGACTCCCTCCAGCAGGCCTGCCGCGCCGAGCGTGAGCGAGCCCACGCACACCGAGGTGGTCCACGTGGTGGTCGGGTGCGCCGCCTTCACGTAGCGGATCAACTCCTGATCCGCCGTGCTCCGCTTCACGTCCTTGGTACCCGGCACCACCAGGACATCGGGTCTGGGCAGGTCGGTGAAGGAAGCGGTGGCGGTCAGCGTGACCCCCTCGTCGGCGACGACGCCCGGCCGCTCTGCCACGAAGGTGACCGTCGCACCGGGAACGTTCCGGAGCACGAAGTACGGCCCCAAGGCGTCCATGGCGTCGTAACCCGCGTACAGGGGGATCGCGATGTGCATGTCAGCTCTCCTTGTCATGGAATCTGCGCCGGTACTCTCCCGGTGAGATCTTGAGATGGCGGCGGAAGACGCGATGGAGGGTCTCGGGCGTCCCGAGTCCGACCCGGGCGGCGATCCGGTCGAGCGGCTCATCGGTGCCTTCCAGCAGCCGCCTGGCCGCCGCCGCCCGCGCGTGCTCGACATACCGCGCGGGTGGCATGCCGACCTCGGTCCTGAACACACGTGAGAAGTGGCGGACACTCATGTTCACGCGTCCCGCGAGGACCTCCACCGACAGGTCGGCGTTCAGGCTCTCCTCGATCCACCCCTGCAGGTCGCGCAGAGGCTCACGCTTTGGTGTCCGCGCGCTCAGCGGCGTGCTGAACTGGCTCTGTCCACCTGGTCGCTGCAGGTACACGACCAGCCAGCGAGAGATCTCCCTGGCCAGATCGTGCCCGTGGTCGTAAGCGACGAGGGCGAGAGCGAGGTCGATTCCCGAGGTGACCCCCGCCGAAGTCCACACGTTGCCGTCGCGCACGTAGATACGATCGGCGTCCACCCGCACGTTCGGATGCTCGCGGGCGAGCATGTCCCCCACCGCCCAGTGAGTGGTCACCCGCCGCCCCTCCAGCAGGTCGGCCTCGGCCAGCAGCAACGTGCCCGAGCAGATGGATCCGAACCGGCCTGACTCCCCGGCGAGCCTGCGTACCTCCGGAACCAGTGCCGCCGTGTCGGCGACAACCGTACGGGCCGGGAGACCGCCGACGACCAGCAGCGTGTCGATCGGGCCTTCCACGTTTCGCAGCGGCGTCTCGACGACCACGGTGACGCCGGACAGGGAGCGCACGGCCCCCGCCTCGACAGCCGTGACCTCCACCCGGTAGTCGGCGCTCGGATTCAGCAGTCCGGCCGCGGAGAAGACATCGGCCGGGCCGGCGAGATCGAGCAACTGGAAGCCGTCGAAAAGCATGATGACGACGCGGTGCGACATGTCGTCATACTTGGCCCTGCGCGGTCATGGCCGCAAGGACACATGTCTTGCAGATTCGGCCATGGTGAGGAGCCGCGGACCTCACAGGGCACGCGGGCCAGGTCTACCCGGTGGAGCCGCGGACGACCAGCCGGGTGGGCAGGACCCGCGGGAGAGGGGTGACGCCTTCGTTGATCATCGTGATGACCGCCGCGGCCGCCGCCGTACCGAAGCCCGCCTTGTCCTGGGCCAGGGTCGTCAGCCCCGGCGGCACCAGCGCGGCCAGCTCGATGTCGTCGAACCCGACCAGCGCGATGTCCTCGGGCACCTTCAGCCCCGCCTCGGTCACGGCCCGCAGCGCGCCGATCGCCATCTCGTCGCCCGCGGCGAACACCGCGTCGGGCGGCTCCTCCAGCTCCAGCAGGGCGCGCATCGCGGCCTGACCACTCGACAGGTAGAAGTCGCCCTCGACGACCAGCTCCGGCCGGTGCGCCAGTCCGAGCGCGGCCAGCTCCTCCAGGTAGCCGCGCAACCGCTCCGCGCCCGGTCTGGTGCGGGCCGGGCCGGTGATGGTGGCGATGACCCGGCGTCCGGTCGCGTGCAGGTGACGGACCGCCTCGCGCGCCCCGCCCACGTTGTCGGAGGTCACGTAGGTGGTCCGCGGCCCCTGGACGGGCCGGTCGAGGGAGACGCAGGGCACCTCCGACGCCGCCAGCGGCTGGAGCGAGGGGTCGGCCCTGCCGTTGTCTATGAAGACCACGCCGTCGAGGTTGTGCCTGCGCACGGCGCGGAGAAAGCTGTCGGGCGTGCCGTCCTCGCTGGTGGCGAGCATGAGCAGGTGGTAGCCGCGCTCGCTCAGCGCGGTCTTCAGCCCGATGAGGATTTCCTGGAAGAACGGGTGTCGCCAGCCGGGGCGGCGGTGGTCGGTGTCCCAGATCAGGCCGACCGTGCGGGACCTCTTGGTGGCCAGGGTGCGGGCCGACTCGTTGGGCAGGTATCCGATGCGTGCCGCGGTGCTGAGGATGAGTTCGCGGGTCTGGGCGTTCACCACCTCGGGGTTGTTGAACACGCGGGAGACAGTCGCCGACGACACCCCGCAAAGGCGCGCCAGCTCTCGAATCGTTGCCACGGGCGTACGTTATCGCATCTCGCTGAAACCGGTTTCATGTAACCGGTTGCATGGAAGTTATGTGAGAGCCCGAACCATGTCAACCCACCCCCGTGGATTTCCGCCGCGTGACTTTTCTGTGACTTGACAGAGGGTGCCGGCGATCTGTGAAATGTCCCACTAACAGGCCGATGCCGCACCGTTGCCGCGGGGCTCGGCCTTCTCATCGCATCTCGCAGTCACCATTCCTCTCCCTTCGAAGGAGTCCCAGGTGTCTGCTGGACGAATCCGTCTCGCCGCCGGAGTGCTGGCCGCCGGCATGCTCGCCGCCGGTTGCGGCGGCTCCCCCTCCCCCTCCGCGGGCTCCACGCCGGCCGACGGAAAGATCACCCTGACCCTCAACCTGTTCGGGAACATGGGCTTCAAGGAGCTCTACGCCAAGTACGAGGCGGCTCACCCCAACATCAAGATCGTCGAGAGGACGTCGGCGTACAACGACCACCACCGCAACCTCGCGGCGCACCTGGCCACCCGCAGCGGTACCGCCGACATCGAGGCGATCGACACCGGCTTCGTCGCCCAGTTCAGGAACCAGCCCCAGCACTTCGCCGACCTGCGCCAGCACGGCGCCGACCAGCTCAAGGACCGCTGGCTGCCGTGGAAGTGGGAGGCCTCGCTGGCCAAGTCGGGGGCCCAGATCGGCTACGGCACCGACGTCGGCGGCCTGGCCATGTGCTACCGCCGCGACCTGTTCAAGAAGGCCGGGCTGCCCACCGACCGTGACGAGGTCGCCAAGCTCTGGCCCGACTGGACGTCCTACTTCGAGACCGGCAAGCGCTACACCGCCAAGAAGCCCGAGGGCGCCGCGTTCTTCGACGGCGGCCCCCAGGTGTTCAACGCGATGATCGGCCAGGCCGAGACCGGCTACTACGACACCCAGGACAACGTCGTGGTCGCCACCAACCCGGCCGTCCGCTCCGCCTACGACGAGGTGCTCAAGGCCGTGGCCGACGGCCAGTCGGCCAAGCTCGTCGGCAGCTCGCCCGCCTGGAACACCGGCTTCGCCAAGAGCCAGTTCGCCACCATCGCCTGCCCCGCCTGGATGCTCGCCAAGATCCAGGACCAGGGCAAGGCCTTCGCCGGGCAGTGGGACGTGACCGCCATCCCCGGCGGCGGCGGCAACTGGGGCGGCTCCTACCTGACCGTCCCCGCGCAGAGCAAGCACCTGAAGGAGGCCGTGGAGCTGATCACCTGGCTGACGGCGCCCGAACAGCAGATCGAGGTGTTCACCAAGCACGGCATCCTGCCCTCCACCGTCGCCACCTACGACAAGCCCGAGGTGACCGGGCTCAAGCACGAGTTCTTCAACGACGCGCCGATCGGGCAGATCTTCACCACCGCCGCCCGCAACCTCAAGCCGCAGTACCAGGGCCCGAGGGCCGGCGACATCCAGACCGCCATCCGCGACTCGATCAACCGCGTGGAGGAGGGCAAGCAGGACGGCGCCGAGGCGTGGACGCAGATGCTCGAGGACGTCGAGCGCATCAGCAAGTGACGCGCGTCGATCCGTGAGAGCCGGCGACGGCGGGCGGTCAGGGCCCGCCGTCGTCTTCCTTCCCCCGAGGAGCCGACCGTGACCTCCGCCTTCCCCGAGGAGCCGACCGTGACCTGCGGATCCCCCGAGGAGCCCCGACCGTGACCTCCGTCAGATCAGGGCCCCGGCGCCGCTGGGCCTACCAGCTCGACGTCAAGGGCTCGCCGTACCTCTACATCGCCCCGTTCTTCCTGCTGTTCGGCGTGGTGGGCATGTTCCCGCTGCTGTACACCGCCTACGTCTCCCTCACCGACTGGAACCTGCTGGATCCGGCCCGCGAGTGGGTGGGGCTGGCCAACTACGCCGAGTTGCTGGCCGACGACTACTTCTGGAACGCGCTGTTCAACACCGTCAGCATCTGGCTGTTGTCCACCGTGCCGCAGTTGCTGGCCGCGCTGTTCATCGCGCACATGCTCAACCGCAGGCTGCGTGCCCGCACGCTGTTCCGGATGGGCGTGCTGCTGCCCAACGTGACCTCGATCGTCGCGGTCACGATCATCTTCGCCCAGCTCTTCGGCCGCGACTTCGGCATGGTCAACTGGGCCCTCGGCCTGGTGGGCCTGGATCCGATCGACTGGCAGGCCGGCACGCTCTCCTCGCACGTCGCGATCTCGATGATCGTCATCTGGCGATGGACCGGCTACAACGCCCTCATCTACCTGGCCGCCATGCAGACCATCCCCGAGGACCTGTACGAGGCGGCCCGGCTGGACGGCGCGAGCCAGTTCACCCAGTTCCGGAAGATCACCGTGCCGATGCTCCGCCCCACGATCATCTTCACCGCCGTCGTGTCGACCATCGGCGGCTTCCAGATCATCGCCGAGCCGCTGCTGTTCCAGGCCGGCACCGGCAACCCGACCGGCGGCTCGGACCGCCAGTTCCAGACCGTCGGCCTCTACCTCTACGAGCAGGGCTTCAGCATGTACGAGTTCGGCTACGCCTCGGCGATCGCCTGGACGCTCTGCATGATCATCGTGGTCATGGCGCTCGTCAACTTCGCCATCACGCGCAGGATCAGGAGCAGCTGACATGGCAACCCTCACCGCCGTCCGGCGCGGCCTGAACCCCCGGGCCGTCCGCCGTGGCCTCAATCCCCTGGGGGCGGGGTTCTGGACCTACGCCGCGCTCGTCGCCGTGCTGCTCGGCTCGCTGTTCCCCATCTACTGGTCGCTGATCGTGGCCTCCCACGACAACGACGCCATCGCCAGCGTCCCTCCGGTCCTCACCCCCGGCGGTCACCTGTTCGAGAACATCGCCCGGGTCTTCGACACCACCGCGTTCGGCCAGGCGATGCTCAACTCCTTCCTCGTGTCCGGCTCGGTCACCGTCTCGGTCGTGCTGTTCTCCACGCTGGCCGGCTTCGCCTTCGCCAAGCTGCGCTTCCGCGGGCGCAACGTGCTGCTCGTCATGGCCATCGCCACCACCACCGTGCCGCAGCAGCTCGGCATCATCCCGCTGTACATCCTCATGGCGGAGCTCGGCTGGACCGGCAGGCTCGAGGCGGTGATCGTGCCCGGCCTGGTCACCGCGTTCGGCGTGTTCCTGATGACCCAGTACCTCTCCAGTGCCATCCCCGACGAACTGCTGGAGGCCGGTCGCATCGACGGGTGCAGCACGCTGCGGCTGTTCTGGCACGTCGTGCTGCCCGCCGCCCGGCCGGCCGCCGCCGTGCTCGGCCTGTTCACCTTCATGCAGGCCTGGAACGACTTCTTCTGGCCGCTGGTCGTCCTCACGCCGGAGAACCCGACCGTCCAGGTCGCGCTCTCCAGCCTGGCCAGCGGCTACACCACCGACTACGCACTCGTGCTCACCGGCACCGTGCTCGCGATCGTGCCGATCGTGGCGGTCTTCGCCGCGCTGGGCCGTCAGATCATTGGGGGAATCATGTCAGGAGCGATCAAGGGATGACCCAGGAACGTACCGCCTTTCCCGCCGGCTTCGTGTGGGGGACGGCCACCGCCGCCTACCAGATCGAGGGCGCCGTGGACGCCGACGGGCGTGGGCCCTCGATCTGGGACACGTTCTGCCGCGTCCCCGGCGCGGTGGCCAGGGGCGAGAGCGGCGAGCACGCCTGCGACCATTACCACCGCTGGCGGGAGGACGTGGAACTGATGGACAAGCTCGGCACCGGCGCCTACCGTTTCTCGCTGGCCTGGCCCAGGATCGTGCCCGACGGCGACGGCCGGGTGAACCAGCGCGGCCTCGACTTCTACCGGCGGCTCGCCGACACCCTGTGCGAGCGCGGCATCGAACCGTACGTCACCCTCTACCACTGGGACCTGCCCCAGGCGCTGGAGGACCGCGGCGGCTGGCGCGACCGCGACACCGCCGAGCGCTTCGCCGACTACGCCGAGATCGCGCACGAGGCGCTGGGCGACACGGTGTCACACTGGATCACGCTGAACGAGCCGTACTGCTCGTCCATCGTCGGCTACGCGGAAGGCCGCCACGCACCCGGCGCGCGCGAGGGTCACGGCGCGCTCGCCGCCGCCCACCACCTGCTGCTGGGCCACGGCCTCTCGGTGGCCAGGCTGCGGGCGCGGGCTCAGGCGGGGCAACAGGTCGGCATCACGCTCAACATGTCGCCCACGGTGCCCGCGACCGGTTCGGCGGCCGACGCCGACGCGGCACGCAAGATGGACCTGCTGGTCAACCGGCAGTTCACCGACCCGCTGCTGCTCGGCGCCTACGCGTCCGACATGGCGGAGACCTTCGGCGCCATCAGCGACTTCTCCTTCCGCCGCGAGGGCGACCTGGAGGTCATCGGCGCCCCGCTGGACTTCCTGGGCGTCAACTACTACTACCGCATCCACGCCGCCGCGGCGCCGTACGAGCAGGCGGACCCCGCGCTGCGCTCCGCCTTCGACCTCGGGGTGCGCAGCGTCACCCCGGACGGCGCGGCGACCAGCGGGCTGGGCTGGCCGATGGAGCCGCAGGGGCTCCACCAGACTCTCCTCGGCCTGACCCGGCGCTACCCCGCGCTGCCGCCGATCTTCATCACCGAGAACGGCTACGGCGACGACGGGACTCTCGACGACACCGGTCGCGTCGACTTCCTGCGCGACCACCTGGCCGCCATCCGCACCGCGATGACCGACGGTGTGGACGTGCGCGGCTACTTCTGCTGGTCGCTGCTGGACAACTTCGAGTGGGCCCGCGGGTACGCGGCCCGGTTCGGGCTCGTCCACGTCGACTACGAGACGCAGGTCCGCACCGAGAAGGCGAGCTTCCACTGGCTGCGCGAGTTCATCGGGATACAGGGGTGAAGATCCCGGCACTCGCCTCGGGCGGCCACGCACCGGCCTGAGCACGGGCTGAAGTCGAATCGATCGGGGAATCACCCGCGTTATGCGAAAACGCTCTTTCTGGCCCGACCCATCAAGGGCCGGGCCCACCGTCGCACCTGGGGCTCGGCGATTACGCCGGGTCCGTCGCGGCTGTTACCACCACGCCGTGAAGTGCCACTTGTTGGCCGTCGAATACGTGCAGGATGACACGTTGACCCCTGTCGCCTTGACCGCGGACCTCCAGTAATTGCAGTTACCTGAGTCGGGGTAGCCGCCGTAGAACTTGCTTCCCAGCGCGACGGTCGAGGTCGACGCCGTGCCGGCATGGGCGGTACCCGTCAGGGAGAAAGCCGCTCCGGCGATGGCGATACCGACGATCGCCCTTTTCATAACTCCCATGGTGTGACCCTTTCCGTGGATCCGCGAGAACCTTCCGCTGCCCGTTTATTCTCAACCGGCGATTACCGGCACGCAAGGCCGATCCGGTAATGGAACGTACCATTTGAAGAGATTAACAAATTCGTCCGACGCTTTCGAGTATTTCGAAATCAATGCGATTTCGAACTTTTGACGTCCCGCTTGCGAACGGGAGCCGGTCACCACCTGGGAGGCTCCCCGCCCTGCTCAGGCGTGTGATGGCGGACGCCGGCGCGCGGTGCTGTGCGGCGCTGTCGCTGTACCTCGCCGCCGCACAGGGCTCCGCCTCCACCTGGGTGTTCAGTGGCGAGCGCCCCCGGACGGCGCCCGAGACCTGCCTCCGGTGGCCGGGATGTCGCCGACACGGGGGAGACGACTCCCTCGTGAGAGGGAGCGCTGGGATCGCTCTCCTCGGCGATTACTTTCAGGCCGGAGAAATCCAGGATCGAGGCGTAAGCAAACCACTGAGGAGTCTCCCGGATGAACCCCCGCATCGCATTCGTCGCAGCCCCCCTGCTCGTCATGGCCTATGGAGTGATCCGGATCCTCGACGGACTCGACGGCAGCCGAGGTCCCGGCCTCGCCTGGACCACCGGCCACCTCGCCTTCCTCGCGGCCCTGGCCATGTTCGTCCCCACCTTCCTGCAGATGCGCCGGATGGCGGGGCGAAACACCCTCTCCAATGTGAGCGCCACGATCGGAATCGTCGGCACCCTGGCGCTTTCCGCGCAGTTCGTCATCGACATAGTGGTCGGCCTCCTGTCCGCCGACCGCGCCGGCATGGGCGTCCTCTTCGACCGGATCCAGGCCGCCCCCGGTGTCTCCATCGCCGTCTACGACGGCGGTCCGTTCCTCTTCTACATCGGCCAGCTCGCGCTCGTCGTCCAGCTCGCCGTCACCCGCCGCGTCAAGGTCTGGACGCCCTTCCTGGTCCTGCTCGACCTCCTCCTCCCGTTCGTCGACAAGGACCTCATCCCGCT
The DNA here is from genome assembly GCF_052983175.1 of Streptosporangium sp. G12. Lineage (NCBI taxonomy): Bacteria > Bacillati > Actinomycetota > Actinomycetes > Streptosporangiales > Streptosporangiaceae > Streptosporangium > Streptosporangium sp. G12. The sequence continues at coordinate 126,037 of NZ_JBRIQO010000014.1, forward strand.
CGGGGCCGTCCTTCTGCTCGTCTCCTTCGCCCCTCTCGCCGGTCAGGTCTCCCGTACCGCCAAGCCCGTCCCCGCCGTCGCGTGACAGGACGCCAACCGGCGGGCCATCCGGTCCGTCGTTTCGCGTTCCCCGTGTTCGCCGTGCCGGACGGCCGGAAAGAGGAGGCAAGATTGGACGCTGTGTCAGCCTTGCCGTTTTTTGTCCAAGCTCGCAGCTGGTTGAGATCTCTTCCACCCCCATGGCTGGACACAGCGCTCGCCGTACTGGTGATGGGCGTGCAGTTGTGGCCGTTCCTCTCCCGCGAAAACCCGTATGCCGTGCCATGGCACTGGTGGGGATACGCGGTCGTGGTAGCCGCCGCCGTACCGCTGGTGTGGCGACGGCGGGCGCCGGTGGTCGCGCTGGTATGCACCCTCGTCGCGACCTCCCTCTACGACCTCGCGGACGAGGTCCCCTCACAGCCGATCTGGTACGGCGGGCTCATCGCCATGTACACGGTCGCCGCCCACTCCTCGCGCCTGCCCCGCATGATCATGTTCGTCTTCTCGGTCGGCGGGGGCCTGCTCCTGGTCGGCTCCTCGGAGACCGCGCTGCGCGGCGTCGTGCTGTTCGTCGCCGCGTACGCGATCGGCCGCGCCTCCGCCGCCTCCCGCGCATACGCCGCCGCCCTGGAGGAGCAGGCCTCCCGGCTGAAGTACGAGCGCCAGGCCGAGATCGAACGGGCCGCCGAGCGCGAGCGAGCCCGGATCGCCCGCGACATGCACGACATCCTCGCCCACGCGGTCAGCCTCATGGTGGTACAGGCCGAGGCCGGTCCCGTGGTGGTCAGAAGCAACCCGGCCCGCGCCGAGGCCGCCTTCGACGCGATCGCCTCCGCGGGACGCGACGCCATGGTCCAGCTCCGCCGCATGCTGACCGCGCTCAAGGAGGACACGGGGTCGCGCGCGCCGCAACCGACCATCGACGACCTGGCCGAGCTGGCCGACCAGGTCTCCGACGCCGGGCTCGACGTGACCTACTCCACCTCGGGTGAGCCCAGGCCGCTGCTTCCCGACATCGAGGTCGCCGCCTACCGGGTGACCCAGGAAGCCCTCACCAACATCGTCAAGCACGCGGGCGCCACCCGTGCCGACATTCGGCTCCTCTGGCAGGACGGCACACTTATGATCATCATCACCGACGACGGCCGCGGCTCCGGGCCGTCCTTCCCCGCCGGCGGAAACGGTCTCATCGGCATCCGCGAGCGCGCCGCCGCCTTCGGCGGCTCCGCCACCATGGGCCCTCGCCCGGACGGACCGGGTTTCCAGGTGCTCGTACGGCTGCCGCTGGCGCAGGCGGTGACGGCATGACCCTGAGAATCGTGGTGGCCGACGACCAGGAGCTGGTGCGCGCCGGGTTCAGCATGATCCTCGACGCCCAGCCCGACATCGAGGTCGTCGCCGAGGCGAACGACGGTGCCGAGGCCGTCGCGGCGGTCCGTGAGCACCGGCCGGACGTGCTCCTCCTCGACATCCGCATGCCCACGATGAACGGCATCGAAGCGGCCAGGATCGTGTGCGCCGAGACCGACTGCCGGGTGCTCATGCTGACCACGTTCGACCTGGACGACTACGTTTACGACGCGCTACGAGCGGGCGCGAGCGGGTTCCTGCTCAAGGACGTCCGCCGCGACGACCTCGTCCACGCGGTGCGGGTGGTCGCGGCCGGGGAGTCACTGCTCGCGCCTTCCGTCACGAGGAAGCTGATCGCCGACTTCACCTCCAGAGCGGTCACCCGTCCTGTCACCCCATCTGCTGAGCGACTCGCCGTACTCACGGTTCGCGAGCAGGAGACACTTCAGATGATCGCGCGCGGGCTGTCCAACGCGGAGATCGCCGCAGCCATGGTGCTCAGCGAGCACACGGTGAAAACGCACGTCAGCAACGTGCTCACCAAACTCGGGCTGCGTGATCGGGTACAGGCGGTGGTCGCCGCCTACGAGACCGGTCTCGCGGTCCCCGGCGGATCGGCGTGAACGCCGACGACCCGCCGCACCGCTCCGGCCCGAACAGCCGGCAGAAACCGGACGAGCTCGAACGAAGATCAAAAACCGGGTTAGGTCACCCGCGCCTGGCCTGGGTTCTTCGTGTTCCGAGGGTGGTGAAGCCCAGGGGATTCGAGCTCCCCGCTTCCTGCTTGCAAAGGAATGCGAACGCCCACTCCTACGCGGCGCACCATTTCTGCCACCTGCGGCAGGGGTACGGCGAAGTTCGGTCACGGCGTAGGCGTCGACGGCATCCGGGGCCACATCCGTGGCGATGACCGTTGCGGCTTCGGCGCCGTCTTGCAGGATGTGTGCTCGTGCCAGGCGAACTCCGAGCCGGTCCCGCACCCTTTGGAGGGAGAACGGGTCCTGCGCGTGTCGAACTCGAGGTACTCCTCCCGCCCCTCTTCGAAATGCTCAACGATGCCGATCCGGCCGGTGCGCAGGTGAAGCTCGCCTTCCCACATGCGATCCCAGGAGGGAAGCGGGCCGGGCTCGGCGTCCCAGAGTTCGTAGCGGACGTGGATCGGACCACCCCGGCCCGTTTTCCCGCCGGGGGAGACCCCACTGGTGATGTCGACGCCGTTGGGCCCCACCCCTCGAGCTCGGGCGACCAGGGCGGCCGGTCCTCCTCGATCAGCAGGTGCAGGCGCCCGCCGTCCGGCTCGTGGCGGGCGGCGGAGGCCGCGCGGCCGCTCCACTGGAGCAGGTACCGGGGAACCCAGCGATCCTCGTCGAGGCGGTCGGCCTCGAAGGTGTCCTCGAACTCCAGCTCGTAGCCGGCCCACGCCACGCGTTCCCGCCTTCCTGCCGCCGTCTTTCCGGAAAGGACCATACGCTGGGCCGGCCGTCGCGGTCACGGGCAGGCGAAGGGAACCGGCTGGAATCCCCCGGCATCAGTCGTGGGGAGCGCTTGGGTTCAGTGATCGAAGAGCCCTTCGGGGTAGATGGTCTCAGAAGGTGTTCCGGTGGTGTGCATGTTCCACAGGAGGTCGGCCAGCGTGGCGGGGGCGACGGTCTGCCAGTCGGGAACGGGCGCACCGGTTGCCCTCGCGGCCTGCATCTTCTCGTCCATCGCGCTGCCGCCGATGAGGGCGCCGACATAGATCCTGCCGATGTAGACGCCCTTGTCACCAACCTCTGCCTGCAGGGACTGCAGGTAGTTGCGCTGGGCCGCCGTAGCGGGACCGGGGCCGCTCATGTTCGGCACGCCGGCGAGGGCGCTGGCGCCCTGCGCGGTGAGAACGGCTCCCTCACCGCGTTCGAGCATGCGCGGGAGGAACTCCCGCACAAGCGCCAGGGGCGTGTAGACCATCAGGGGCATGAGGTCGGCGAGCTGCCCGGGGGCCGGGTCGGCTGCCGGTGTGAAACCGGCATCGCCACCGGCCGGCCCATAGTAAAGAACATCGAGATGGCCGACGGCAGAGCGGATCTGCTCAGCCAGGGTGGGCACGGCGTCGGTGTCCGAGAGGTCGGCGGTGATGACGTGGGCGATGACGCCGTGGGCGGACAGGTCCTTGGCCAACTGCTCCAGAGGCTCACGGCGGCGGGCGACGAGGACCACGTCGTAGCCCTCGCGCCCGTAGCGGCGGGCAACGGCCTGGCCCAGCCCGGATCCCGCGCCGAACACCGCGATGGACTTGGGCATGCTGTGACCAACGGCCTGGTGCTGCGCGACTGGCCTGAGCCCGCCCGCGAGGACTACGACCGACGCACCCGCATCTTCCTCGACAGCCTCCAGCCGCGCCCTCAAAGCACGTAGACGAACCATGGAAGGCAACGAAATGTAGCTGTACATCTCAGCTGTACGAGCTCGAAGAGACCGCGTTCGCGTCAATGACGGCAGTTGCGCTCTTCTTGCGCGAAGCGCCCCACGTGAAGACCTTCTTGCGGGCCGAATGCATGCCCGGGAAAGAACTCCCGAGCGGAGCGAGGATCATCGGGGCGAGATCCCGTCCAACGAGCGGGCAACGGGTGGGTGGCCTGAGGCCCGCGCCTGCCCGGCCCTTCGACGGTGAAGCCCAGGAGGTTCGAACTCCTGACATCCTGCTTGCGGAGACGCATTCCGATCTTGCTCGACCTGCGAAGACGCGGCCCACAACACTGATCGCGTTCCCCGTGACTCCCCGCTGTTCCCCCTCGTTTATCGCCCCATCGGGCACGCGACGTGCAAGGCCGGCAGACTCGCCATGTGGTCGGGGTCGACGGTCCCTTTCGTCGCATCGGCGATCCTGGCTTCGGGTGCTGAATCCCCGGCCGGGAAGGGCGTGATCCCGAGACCGCCGATCAGGCCGATGCGACCATCACGCTTCCTGACGGCACTCGGCGCCCTGCCACCTTCATGACCCTTGAGACCATCTCCGGGATCATGGATCGCAGGCAGGGTACGGGCGGATGCCTCAACGGCCGGTCTTTCTGGTGCCCGGACCTGGTGATCATTCACAAATCCGGCTTCGTCTCGATGGCTGATGTCGTACAAGTCATGATCGCGACCGGAGAGCTGAAAGCGCGTGCAGTGCGCTGCCGATCGACGACGGTCGGCATCCGGCCTCCCGCCCGGGGCGGAACGTAGGAACGCGGGGTGTCCGGGCCGCCGAACCGCCGTGTTCCGATCTGGTGGCCGGGACGGTTCCATACGGTCCCACCTGGCGGCTTCGCGTGGCCCCGCCTGGAGCCGATCATGATCGCGTGACGTCAGATCCGCCTGTGGACTCGGAGACCGCCGTCCCCGAACCCCTGCCGTGTCGTCGAGCCCTTCGCGGGTGCGTGACCCGGGAGGCGGCGGGCCGAACGCGTGTTCGCCGACCATGCCGCTTGTATGCGGTTCCCATGCGGGAGCTTCCTAGATTGATCCGTGTCGCAGCGTTCGGCTCCCTCGAAGAGAGGAGCCGTCATGAGAGAGAAGGTCAACCGATGCTTCGAACCGTTCGGTCGTTCGCCGACCGATTGCTGGAGAGTCTGGTCCCCGGCACGCAGGCGCAGGCGATGGCGTGCGTCGAGCAGTGGCAACAGTTCACCTGCCCTCCCGTCGGGGGCGTCCCGTACAACACGATAGGCCTGAAGCGGGTCAAGATCTGCAACGGTGTGACGCAGGTGCTGGAGACTCTGCCGTGCGGCACGCCGATCTGCGGCGGGAACAGCTCACCCTACGGGCCCTTCGTTCCCCTCCACCCGTGCCCGCCGTCCACCTGCCCGCCGTTCATGATGTGCTGAGCCGGGCCGCCTCGGCCGGACCCGTCATGTGAGTGACCGCCTCCATCGGGGAGGGACGGGTGCCGCGACTGGCGAAGAGTCGCGGCGCCCCCTCCAGATTAGGGGTTTCCATGGAGTACGTCCTGATCTGCTGCCGGCTTCTGGTCGGTGTGGTCCTCGTGGTCTCGGCGGTGGGCAAGGTGCGCTCCCGCGACGCCTACGCCTCCTTCCGCGCCGCCGCCGGTGAACTGGCACCGCGGCTGCCCCTGGTGCCGAGGGCCCTCGTGCCGCCTGCGGTCGTCGCGGGCGAGCTGGCCGCGGCCGTGCTGCTCGCCGTCCCGTCCACGGCCGGTGCCGGGTTCGTGATCGCGATGGTGCTGCTGGCCGCGTTCACGGTCGCGATCGCGACGGCCGTGCGCCTCCGCCGGCACGTGATCTGCAACTGCTTCGGCCCTTCGTCCACGCCGGTGGGGCCGGGGCGGCTCGTCCACAACGGGGCGCTGCTCGTCGCCTCGCTGGCCGGGGTGGTGCTCTCCTTCGGCACCGCGTCCGCGTCCGTCGCGCTGGAACCGGCCGGTGTCGCGGCGGCGGCGGTCACCGGCCTGGCGGGGGCCGCTCTGGTGCTGCTCGCCGACGACATAACCGAGCTGTTCCGGCCGCTCGTCTGACCGCCGCAGGCGCCGGCGAACGTGTAACCGTGGAACCACTAAGGATGATCATGTTGAATGTCGTTGTGGTGCTCGTCGGCGCAGTCATGGTGCTGTGCGCGCTCGACATCGTTCTCACCGTGGGAGTGGCCCGGAGGCTGCGCGCGCAGGGCGAACTGCTGGCGCGTCAGGCCGCCTCGCTCCCGGCCGGATATCCGCCGCCCGGTGCTCTCCCGCCGGTCATGCGCGAGGCCGGGGATCGGCTGGGCGCCTTCCGTACCGCCGCCGCGGACGGTACGCCTCTCGACGAGGGGTTCTTCGCCAATGCCCCGACCCTCGTGGCGGCGTTCTCCGTCGGGTGCCCCGCCTGCGAGGAACGGCTGCCCGAGTTCATCAGGTTCGCCCCGGCCTTCGCCGGCCGTGAGCGCGTGCTCGCCCTCGTGGTCGGCGCCGACGGCACGGCCGAGAAGGCCACGCTCCTGGAACCGGTGGCCACCGTGGTGGTGGAGAAGACCCACGGCGGGCCGGTATGCGGGTCGCTGGGGGTCAGGGCCTATCCGGCGCTGGCGATCGTCGATCCCGGCGGCGTCGTCCGCGCTTCCGGCACCCTGATCCAGGACGCGGCGGCCGCCCTGGAAACGGTCTGACCCATGCGGAAGATCATCATCGCGTTACGGCTGAGCTGGCAGGCCGGTCCGCTGCTCACCGCCGTCGTCGTCACGCTCACGCTGGCGACCGCGCCGGCACCGGTCGTGACGGCGTGGCTGACCAAACTGGTGCTGGACGACATCACCGCCGGAGCCTCTCCCGGCACGGTCGCGGGGAAAGGCGTCGCGCTCGCCGTCACGATCGTGGTGACCGGTCTGATACCGCACGTCACCCAGTACGCCTCCCGTGAGGTCGAACGCCGCGTCGGGCTGCTGGCCCAGGAACACCTGTTCGTCACGGCCGAGCGCTTCGTGGGCATGGCTCGTTTCGAGGACCCCGTCTTCCTCAACCGGATGCAGATGGCACTGCAGCACGGCGCCACCACCCCTGGGATCATGGTCTCCGCCGCCCTGTCGGTCGTCCGCGCCGTCGTCACCGGTCTGGGCTTCCTGGGGTCGCTGACGGTCATCTCCCCCTGGCTGCCCGCGGTGATCCTCGCCTCGGTCCTGCCGATGCTGGCCGTGGAGCTGTCGATGGCCCGCCGCCGGGCCGGCCTGTCGTGGCGGCTGAGCCCGATCGAACGCCGGGAGATGTTCTTCCGCGATCTGCTGACCAGTGTCCAGGCCGCCAAGGAGATCCGGTTGTTCGCCATCGGCACCTACCTGCGCGAGCTCATGACGGCCCAGCGGCGCCTGTCCAACAGGGAGAACCGCGACATGGACCGCCGCGAGGTCGGCGCCCAGGCGCTGATCGGCCTGGGGAGCGCCGCGGTGTCGGGTGGGACGCTGCTGTGGGCGGTACTCGCCGCCGCCGGCGGCCGGATCAGCGTCGGTGACATCTCGCTGCTGGTCGCCTCGGTGGGCGGCGTGCAGAGCGCGAGCGTGTCACTGGTGCACACCATCGCCCAGTGCCACCGTCAACTACTGCTGTTCGACCACTACCTCCAGGTGGTCGCCACCGAACCCGATCTGCCCGTCGCCCGCTCTCCCAGGGCGATCGCGCCGCTGGCACGCGGGATCGTCTTCCGCGACGTCTGGTTCCGCTACTCTCCCGACCACACCTGGGCGCTGCGCGGCCTCGACCTGACCATCCCCCGCGGCCGGACGGTGGGTCTGGTCGGCCGGAACGGCGCGGGCAAGAGCACCCTGATCAAACTCCTGTGCCGGATGTACGACCCCGAGCGCGGCGCGATCCTGTGGGACGGCGTCGACCTGCGCGAACTGGACCCCGCCGAACTGCGTGCCCGCATCGGCGTGGTCTTCCAGGACTACATGGAGTACGACCTGTCCGCGGCCGAGAACATCGGCCTGGGCGATCTGGAGTACCTGCACGACCGCGAGCGCGTCACCGCCGCGGCCGTCGACGCCGGAGCCCACGAGTTCGTCAGCCGCCTGCCCCGCTCCTACGACACCCTGCTGTCACGGCTGTTCTTCCAGGGAGAGGACACCCCCGAGGACACCTCCGGCGCCATCGGCGTGACCCTGTCGGGAGGCCAGTGGCAGCGGCTGGCCCTGGCCCGCGCGCATCTGCGTACCGGGCACGACCTGATGATCCTGGACGAACCCAGCTCCGGCCTGGACGCCGAGGCCGAGTACGAGATCCACCGCAGGCTGCGGCAGCGCCGGACGGGCCGTACCAACGTGCTGATCTCCCACCGGCTCAACACCGTGCGCGATGCCGACCTGCTGGTCGTGCTCGACGAGGGAACCGTCGTCGAGCACGGCACCCACGAGGAACTGGTGGCCCGCGGCGGCACCTACGCCGACCTGTTCTCCATGCAGGCCGAGGGCTACCTGGAGGTCCTTCCCGGACAGGCCGGTCGGTGACCGCTCCGCTCGCCCTGATCCTCACACCGCTCGCAGCCGGTGCCGCCGCGGTGTTCTGGGCTCGCCGGAACCTCCTGGTGGCGATCATCTCGGGCGCCAGCATGCATCCCACCCACCGGCCCGGCGACAAGGTGCTGGTACGGCGGCTGCCCTCCGACCGGATCCGAACGGGAGACATCGTCGTGGCCGACATCGTGGCCGTCCCGGAGTACGTGGCGGCGCCCTCGTACGGCGGGATCCGGCGCGCCGCGCGTCCCGGCGTGGCCGGAACGGGCAGGCGGCGCGGAGCGGTTCCCCCATGGAAATCCTCTCCCGGCTCCGCCCCCAGCCGGGTCGTCAAAAGGGTCGCCGCCGTCCAGGGGGATCCCGTCCCCGCCTCGGTACCCCGCAGGGCGGGCGAGACCTCGGTCCCCGGCGGGTGCCTCGTCCTTCTCGGTGACAATCCGGGGCAGAGCCTGGACTCCCGCCATTTCGGATACGTGTCCGCGACGGACGTGGTCGGCAAGGTGGTCGGCGCCCTCTCGGCGGCAGGTAGCCGGTGAGGCGTCCGGTCGACGCTCACCGGAACCGCCGTCCGGTCCGCGGGCGATCCCGGCCGGTGCCCGGTCAGGCAGGGTGGCAGCCCATGGCGGGGGCAGCGGAGTTCGCGACGGGCCTCCCGTCGACGGAGAGTCGCCGACGTGGCCACGCGGGGTCGGGACGTGCCGGATCCGGGCCCTCGCTCCGGTGGCGGGAGGAGGGGCCGCGGATGGCGTCGTCGTCCCGGCGAAGGACGGAAAGGTGGAGTTCACGCAGCTCGGCGGAGGGGTCCAGGCCGAGATGATCGCTGAGCGTCGCCGTGGCGGAGGTCCACGCCGAGATCGCTCCCGCTGCGTTGCCGCCGAGATAGTGCGCACGCATCAGGTGTGCCCACGAGGTCTCCCGAAAAGGTGCCGTGGCCAGGATGTCAAGGATCTCGGGAACGAGATCGAGCGTGCGGCCCAGGTCCAACCGGGCTTCCACCAGGCGTTCCCGTACCGTCAGATGCAGTTCGTCGAGGGCGGCGAAGCGGGCTCTCATCTGCTCGGAGGCGGCGCAGTCCTGCCCAGCGGGCCCCTGCCACAGGCCGAGCGACTCCTTGAGCGTCGCCTCGGCCGCGCCGGCGCATCGGGCGCGCAACTCGGCGAAGCCCCGGGCGGCGAGCCGCTTGAATCTGATCGCGTCGACCTCGTCCGGCTCGATGAGCAAGCGGTATCCTCCTCCGCCGCCCCGTAGGGTGATCAAGCGCTCCCGTAGGGAGAACGCCGTCAGCTGGCTCCGTAGCCGGGCCACGTGCAGGCGCAGGTTCTTTCGGGCTGAATCTGGAGATTCATCCCAAAGTGATCTCATCAGCCGCTCCACGGGAACCGATCGCCCCTCGTCGAGGAGAAGGGCCGCGAACACTCCCCTGACCGGCGCCGACCTGATACCGATGGATGTTTCCGCGTTCTCGATCCGAACGCTTCCGAGCAGGCGGAACAGCATTTCTTCAACCCCTCTGGTAATCGATGAAAAGGTTCCCCGCCCGGGGCCGGAAAGGGGGGCGGCCATCCACGCTGACGGTGTGCCCGGGGCGGACCGCCGGCCCGCGGACGTCATGTCGTAAGACGCGGGCGGATGGCGGTTCGCCTATCAGGATGGGGACGCCGCCAGGGAGCGGTCATGAGTAACGATTACTCAATTTCCGGCTGACCCTCGTGCCGTCTCAGGCGTTTCCCCTACATCCTGAAAAGTTCCGGCCATCCAAAATCAGATTATAGTTCGTATATATACGCATTCCTCTGCGGCCGGGTCGGCGCCAGGCCGGAGAAATACATCCGATATCCTGATATTTCTGACATAGCGTCTGAACGGTGCCTGTTACAGAGCCTGCACACCGACGAGTTCGTCCCGGCTGCTGGAGTCGCAGGACTGGCGGAGGTACTACGGGATGAGCCAGGAGAGTTTGCTGGGGCGGTGGCCGCTCATAGGGCGTGCATCGCAACTGGAGAAGTTCGACGAGTCTCTGGAAGACCCTCGGGTCAGAGGCTTCATCGTCTTCGGGCCGAGGGGAGCAGGGAAGTCCCGCCTGATCGAGGAGTGCCTGGAGCGGGCGGAGGGAGCCGGTCGGCGCATCGGCCGCGCGGTGGCCACCGCGGCCGCTGCCTCGATTCCCCTGGGAGCCGTCGCTCATCTACTGCCCGCCGAGGCGGACCTGTCCGACCCGGTCACGGGGTTCGCATCGGTGGCGCGGCTGCTGGCGCGGTCCGGAACGGACCCGGTCCCGATGGTGATCGGAGTGGACGATGTCCACCTGCTCGACGCGACCTCGGTGGTGCTGCTGAGGCAGCTGATGGACGCCGGTGTGATCTTCCTCCTCGGCTCGGTGAGCACCGGGGAGCCGCCCGGCGCGGCGGTGGCGGCGCTGTCGTGCGAGGACTCGGTGCAGCAGATGGACCTTGTCGACTTCAGGCGGCCGCAGGTCGAGGAGCTGCTGGAACGGGTCCTCGGAGGATACGTGGGCAGCAACACGGTCAGCCAGATGTTCATCGCCAGCGGCGGTAATCCGCTCTACCTGCGCGAGCTGGTGATCGGAGCGGTGACCGGCGGGATCCTGACCTGCGACGGCGAGTTGTGGGAGATGACCCCGGGCCGGCTACCGGGGACGCGGCGCCTGACCGATCTCCTGCGCTCCCGGCTCTCCGCCGCGTCGCCCGAGGGCCGTGACGTGCTGGAGGCCCTGGCGCTGTGCGAGCCGCTGTCCGTGGCTCAGCTCACCCTCGACGCCCAGCCCCGTACACTCGACGAGCTCGAACGGGCGGGACTGATCGTCATCGGCCGGGAACGGCGGCGCACCGCCGTCCGGCTGGCGCACCCCCTCTACGGCGAGGTGCTGCGCGCCGACATCACCACGGTCCGGCGCCAGGAAACGCTGCTGCACCGCCTCTCCCTGCTGGAGAAAAGCGGGGCCCGGCGGCGTGAGGACGCGATGCGACTGGCCACCTACCAGCTGGCGGCCACCGGAACGGCGGATCCGGCACTGCTCATGCGGGCCGCGGCCCTGGCCATCCATACACGCGCCTACGCCAATGCGCTCTCCCTCCTGCGCGCCGTACCCGAAGAATGGCACGGCGTTCAATACCGGTTGCTCCTGGGCAAGACGCTGTACGAGACGGGCGAGTTCGGGCAGGCCGAGACCGTGCTGTCGCAGGCGGTCGCGCTGGCCGGCGACGAGCAGGAGACGCTGCTCGTGACGAGCCTGCGGGTGCAGAACCTCATCTGGGGTCTGGGAGCCTCGCAGCGGACGGTCCGCGAGGTCATCGAAGTCGCCCGCCACCGGGTCACAAGCCCTTCCGGCCGCCAGGTCCTCATCGCCACCGAGGCCGCCGGCTGCTTCGCTCTGGGCGAGTTCCCGCGCAGCCTCGCCCTGTGCTCGCGCCTGCCCCTGGACTCCGGGCCCGCACCGGATGTGATGACATGGCTGATCGCCGTGACGACCAGGTCGGCGGCGCTGGCGTTCCTGGGCCGAGGTGAGGAGGCCTTGACCTGGGCCCGACGCGCCACCTCCGTCAGCGCAGCCGTCGACGCCGAGCTGTACTCCATGACCACCCACGAGGCGGCGCACCAGTCCGTCCTCACGCTGGCTCTGGCGGAGACCGGCTGCCTGGCCGAGAGCCGGACAGTGGGCGAGGAGGCCTACCGAACGCTCGCCCAGGGCATGTCGAGCCCCGAACAGAGACTCCTCGCCTTCCAGCTGGGACGTGCCGCGTGGCTGGCGGGCCATCCCGGGCAGGCCCGCCGCTGGTACGCCGAGCTCGTCCGAGCGGCACGCCCCTACACCGCGATCGTCTTGCCGCTGGCACTCTCCGGGCTGGCCGCTTCGGCCGCCCTGCAGGGCGATCTACAGGCGGCCGAAGCGGCCCTGACCGAGTACGACCGGCTGACGTGCGCGGTGCACATGCCCGAAGAGCGGTTGGGAGTGGCCTGGCTGCACGCCGTCCGAGGTGAGCTCTCCCATGCCCGGGCCGTCCTCACCGCGGCGGCGCGGGAGGCCAGGGAACGCGGGCAGATCGCGTTCGAGTCCGTCCTGCTGACCGACCTCGTCCGGCTCGGAGGAGCGTGTGAGGTCGCAGAGCGGCTGGCGGAGATCGCCGAGGCGGTCGACGGCCGGTTCCACCGGGCGCGAGCCGACCTGGCCGCCGCTTGGGCCGAAGGATGCCCCGACCGGCTGCTCGCCGCCGCCGGGGAGATGGAGACCATCGGTGCCGACCTCCTGGCCGCCGAGGCGGCCAGCGTCGCCGCCGGAATCCTGCGGCAGGCCGGTGACTCCCGCCGCGCCCGGGCCGCCGCGCTCCGCGCTCAGTTACTCGCAGCCCGCTGCGAGGGGGCCCGGACTCCCGCCCTCACCACAGGGGGCAGCGGTGCCCGGCTCACCAGGAGGCAGCAGGAGATCGCGCTGCTCGCCTCACAGGGGATGCCCAGCAAGGACGTCGCCGAGCAGTTGGGCATCTCGGCCCGTACCGTCGACAACCATCTACGGCACATCTACGTGGAGTTCGGCATCACCACCCGCCGTGAGCTGGCCACCCACCTCAACGGTGTGGTTCCGTTGGGGCCGCGATCCCGCGGGACGTGACCCGTGTCCGTCTTCGCCGACGAGGGCAAGACCGAACCGGAACCCGCTCTCACCTGAGCTTACGGTCCACGGTGATCCATCGTCGTCCGGCCTCGTCCGTGGTCGTCTTCACCCAGTTGGTCCGGCGGCCTCGAACTGGCGAAGGTCGATGTGGCAGGTGGAGGCCGGCAGCGCCAGCCAGCCACCGGCCGTGAGAAGACGGCGGTGCTCGGCGAACGTCTTCTTGGCGTCGACCAGGTGCGAGACGTACGACAGGTGCCGACGTACCCGTTCCAGCAACTCGGCCGGTGGTGTCGCCTGGTAGGCCATCGCGAGGTCGTCGACGGCCGGCTCCAGCCGGTCAAGCGTTTCGGTGCCCACGTCGCCGGCGGCGACACGACGGGCCGGCTCCAGCGCCTCGATCTCCTCGGCGAAGTGAGGACTGTCCGACGCCGTGCTCTCCGGCTCCTCGCTGAACAGCTCGGCTTCTTCCGCGCCGAACACCCGACAGTAGAGCAGCCGGTGGAACACCTCTTCAGGCGTGAGTCTGGCGATGAAAGTGAAGCAGAACTCTGGCCAGCGGGACTGGCCCCACCACGCATAGTCACTGGTGGCGGCCTTTCTCTTACCGAAAGTGTTCAAGATTCTTACTTCCTTAGGAGGCTGAGTACAGAAATCAGCGGTGGGCGGTGGCTCAGTAGGTGCGGTTGGGCCAGTGCGGGTCCTCCCAGCGAGCGGGGCCGGTGAGACCGAGCAGCCGTACCCGGTGGAGCAGTTCTGCGGGAGCGTTCTGGGCACGGAGCCGGACAGGGGCGTGGCAGATCAGCCAGGCCGTCAACTCGGTACGCGTCTCCTCCTCGTTCCCCCAGTTCCAGCTTTCCCAGGGAAGTTGATCCCCCAGTAAGCGGTACTCCCAGTGCGCCACCGCTTCGGCCAGGTGCTGGTCGGCCACGGCGTGCGTGTGTGCTTCCCAGGTGTGCAGCCATGGGCTGAGCGTGGTGGAGGCTTCTGCACACAGGGCGAGGACCTCGTGCGCGGGCACAGCGGGATCCGGGTCGGTGAGTGTGGGCCCACCAGGCGTGCAGGAATTCCCGCACCGCTGCGGCCTGCTCGGCGGGCCACTGCCACCACTCGCCCAAAGCAAGTGAATACCCGACCTCCTCGATGCCGAACAAGGACTCGGCGCGGCCGCCGGCGAGGGCCGTGGAGAGCTGGGGCAGGATGCGGCGCAGCACGGATGCGTGGTCATCCCAGTCCTCGGCCTGCCAGGCGGCACGCAGACGGTCAGGGCTCAACTCCGCATCCGGCACCTTCAACCGGGCGAGGTCTTCCGCGCCGCCCCAGTGGCACTCGCAGTTCTGCTCGTCGGGACGGGCGGTCATGCCGCGGAAAGTGACGGCCACTCGGTCCAGCGCGGCGTCGAGACGGAGGCGCTCGGGCGTCCGGTCAGGGTTCATCCTGGGTGTTCGCCTTCAAGGACTCCGGGAGCCTGAGCCAGCCGAAGATCGCTACCTTACCGGGCCCATGGTCTGCCCGGCCGCATCGGCATCTCATGGGACCGGACACCCGATCAGCACCTGTACTGATCTTCGAAAGGCTTCAGATCATCAAGACGATGCCGTCGTCGGCGAGTTCTTCGGGGGTGAACACCGCGCTGGTGTCGTCGGCCGGCTCGGCGCTGTAGCCGATACGGCCGGCCGGTTACCAGTTGTCCCAGCCTTGGTAGCCGTACCAGCGGTCCTTCAAATGGCGGTAGCTGCTGTCGGAAGTCTCGACCGGCTCACCGAAGGGCAGCCAGAGGAAGCCCTTGTTGTCGTGCAGGAACCAGTCCTGGGCGCTGAACTCCGCACTGCCGGGCACCTTTTCTCCGGTATCACCATTAAAGTGCTGTTGTCCACCGCACACGTAGTACAGGCCCACCCACTGACAGGGCTCTTCGCGGTCGGGATTTTCGGCAACGGCTTTGGCGTAAGCCTCCATGCTGGGTGCGGAGAGCGTGAAGCGTATCCAGAACGGCGCGTCGGTTATGAGGGCGAGCATGACGCCGCCCGCGACGAACCACGGGATGATCCAGCGGCCGCTGGAGGAGCTTCCCAAGGTTCCCTTGCGCTCGGCCCACACCATTCGAATGGCCCAGTAAGCGAGCAGCAACACACCAACGGGGATCGTGAACAGGAACATCTCGATCCCGTACCAGTACGGGTAGCTGGCCCATGTCAAGACGACGGCTGCCGCGGCTGAGAAAACGACCACGAAGGGCAACCCAGGCGGCTTGCTGATCACGACGTCACCTTAACGCTCATCCCCGCGACACCGGGCAGTCGGAGCGACGGGCCTTGTGCGGCGCCAGGTCGGCGGCGGGCGGGCGGACCGTGGTGATCCCCGAACTGATCATCGAGGACCTGCGGGCGCACGTGAAGGACTCCACCCGGGACGGCGACAACGGGCTGATCCTCGCGGGACCGGATGACGGGCCACTCCGGAACACCGACTTCAACCGCCGCGTCTGGGCTCAGGCTCTCGTGAGCGCGGGCCTTCCGAAGATCCATTTTCGCGACCTGGTCATTCACGCAAACGGCTTCCATGGTGCGAGCGTCTTCTCCGAGCGAGCGGGCGCGGCCCGTTTCGAACCCGCCGGATCGCGAAACCGATCAGCGACATCTGCACGGCCAGCACCGGAACCGCCGACAGCGCCCCGGTGGTGAAGGCTTCCCCCGTCGCGGGCGAGCCACCGCAGTCCAGGACGCCTCCCCGCTCGTACTGCTCACACTGGATGGCACGGATGACAGACGTCGCGACGACCCAGTTCACGAACGCGAGCACCGGCAGCGACATCACCGCGAAGAAAGCGACGCAGCCCGCCCTGCCCTCCCTCGTTGTGTCTGTTCGGGCCGGAACCGGCTCAAGACGCCGCCCCAGGTCCCGTTCCTGTCCCATGGGCGGAGCCAAGCATGGAGGTGTGCTGAAACCGAGGAGAGGAGGTGAAGGTTCTGCACGATCAGGTCTGTCCACGTTGCGTCTCGCATCAATGAGCGGCATCCGCGCAACGTGGCCACCGCCGGCTCGAAGTCCTTCTTGGCCCCCGAGCGGTACCTCCGCAGGCTCTCCTCGGCGTACGGCCCCACCCTGCCCTCGGTGAACGTCACGGACGCGTACCGCACGCCCCGCTTCCTCTGCGTGCCGTTGCGCCGGGCGTCGAAGGGCTCTTGATGCAAGCCTGATGCTTTCGACCGGTTTCCCGGGTTGTGGCTATTTATTGGCTTCGGTTCGACGAACGATCTCGTCAACGACGTGCGCGAGCGGCGCGGTGGCGTCGATTGGGACGCCGTTTTTCGGGATGTCCTCTTTCGTTCGGTGCAACCGCACGATGAGTTCCCTTTCCACCGGCTTGCTGCCCCACTCGTCTTCCGGTCGCTGGTCAAGTCGCTGATTCAGCGTGTCGAGGTCGACCTCCAGGACGAAAACGCCGTCAAACAAATCAATGAAATGAGAAAAATTCCTGGAACCACCGCAGAAGAATGTCATCGCCTCATCCGGGTCGGCGACCAGGGCTCTTACCTTGTCTACCTGCCAAATGTGGTTCTCGTGCGCCAGGCTATCCGTTGGCCTACCTGTTTCCGGATCGCCCTGATAAGCCAACTCGGTGTCACCGTTGATGGCGTGGTAGCCGCGCCGCCGCAACTCTTTGCAGACCGACGTCTTGCCCGTGCAGGAAACTCCTTCGACCAGGTAGTTCCTGATGCCCATCGCCACAGGATAATCGAGGACGTACTCGCCCCCTCGATGTCGTCACCGATCGATTCCGGGCCGCCGACGGCTCGATGTCGCAGCGGTTTCTGTCTCCGCCCGTCCACGTCGAAGTCCTGCGGCCGTGCGGTCATGCTGGAGTCTCCTCTCCCCTCTCATAGAGCCTACGGACTTCCGACGGGAGGGCTCAGAAGTCCAGGCATCGGGGAGCGGCTGGATACCGGCGACGGACCGGCTGTGGTGCGGGTGGACGTGCGTGGTGTGCCATCCGGCACTGTCAGCTTTCACACCGATCGCGGGAAGGTGTACCGCGAATCGTCGCCCGTCGACGGATCAGGGTCCTTGGAGTGGCGTACCAGCGCGGAGGAGTCGGCGTTCGTTCGCATCGAGGTGCGTCATCCCGGCGGGCACATGGCGGCGCTCACCAACCCCATCAACCTGAGCTGAAACGCTGCAATGCCGACGCGCCGTTGGAGCGGGCGGCGGGAGTCTCACCGGCACCGGGATCTGGGCCTCTTCGTGCCCGTGAGGATGGTGGCGCCCAGGAGATTCGAACTTCTGACGTCCTGTTTTCAAAGCAACCCAGGCGGGGGCGGGACCATGGGCTATACCCGCTCCCACCTGGGCTTACGGTCCACGGTGATCCGCCGTTGTCCAGCCTCGTCCGTGATCGTTGTCACTCAATTGCTCACCCAGAGGTCCGGTTTTTGGCATGGCTCAGATACTGAAACCGTTGGTGCCCATCGGGCGTTGCCGTACCGCCGTCGTATTAAGCAGGATCATGGCCACTCAACACGGATGAGACACACCTCACGCTGCTCGTCCAGGACCACGTACGTCGCGAGCCCTGGCTCGCCGAACGCGTGAGTGAGCATGTCGGCCTTGGGGTTGGTCGGGTCTCCCTGCTCATAGCGCTTACAGACTTCCTACGGGATGGCTCGGAAATCCAGGACGTCCCCCACGCGTGGCGATACGGATCCTCCGCCACAGCCAGATCTCAGTGACCATGAACATTTACAGCGAGGTCTCGTCAGAGGAAACGCGCAGGGCACTCAAACGGCTGGGTGAGCAGCTCGGTTCACAGTCACTCCTGCACCAGACAGGCCACTTCTCGATCAGGGAGGTGGCCCTTGGTATGCGACCGGTCGCTATCGCAAGCTGAATCTGTCTGTTGTCATACCTGCTCGCTACGATCAACATGTGTTCGATCTGGATCAGGTTCGCTTGATTCTCTTTCTTCTCCTCCTCATGATCGTTGGATTCGGGATCCGTCACTGGAGAGCAAGGTCCAACGTGGTACGCGTCCACATCGATCTGGGCCTTGTCACTCCTGTCGGAGTACAGGTCCGAGCGCACGACCTCATCGAGGCGGGCAGGTTCACGGACGCCATTGAGCTGATCAGGAAGGAGAGCCAGGTATCTCAAGACGAAGCAGAGGATGTGGCGAAAACCCTGCGAGCCGGGCATGTTCTGCCGGACTTCCCGATGCCCTGGGAAGGTGACCTTCCCACCAGGGTTCGCAACCTGGTCTCCGCCGGCCGCCGGAAGGAGGCCGTGTTCCTTGTACGGAGCAAAGAGGGCATGAGCCAACCCAAGGCTGAAGCGTTCGTCGACTCTCTCCCCTCGGAACCGAGTGCCCCCGCCGGAGGTTGTGTTTCCAGTCGGCACAATGGGCTACTTCGGCATTACCAGGGAGATGAACAGCACGAGGGCTGTGAGGAGAGTGAGGATGATGCCTAAGCCAAACAGGAAACCGGGTCCTCCGAACCCTTTCCTGTTGGGGTCGCTAAGATCAACCACGACGGTTCCGGCAATCACGTCATGTAGGCATTGGCGCTTCGGGCCGACGAATATCCACAGCGCGTCGACCAGGTTGATCAGCACCCCGGAATACGGCGTCAACATGAGGGCTGGGTGGACAAGGGCTCGAATTCCCGCCTGGCTGAGGCCCGGTGGTTCTCCAGTTGTACTGGACACCACCTTCAAGCGGTAAAGTCGCTTGCCGAGCGTCTGGCCCCACAGTGCGTGTTGCAGCCAGAAATAGACAGCCAACAGGACGGTGACCGCGACTTCGATTGGCCAATTGGAATTCCCGGCGTACGGGTTGAGATAACTGATGAGGACCGATTCTTCAGACACCTCGGGGTCTTCAACAAGCAGCGGATAGATTGGCGAGATTGCTATGTAAAAAATCAGGTTATCGATAAGGAGAGCTATAAAACGGTGACGCCTTGCAGCGAGAGTTCGTGTTACCAGGGATGGGGGGGCCGTCGTCATGCCAGTCAGTGTGACGGATGAAACTAGAGCGGCGGGAGATCATGAGGGGCGACGCGGCGCTGGGGTCGGCGGATTCGTTGGGTACGGCGGGTGCGCGGTACGGCTACGGCCCGGGTCGCCGCTGGCCGGGACCGGCGCCCACGCCGCACGCCCGGACGGCGTGCGACAGAGGGCCGGGTACGGCGGCGCGCCGCGCCGCCGCCTTGAACTGGAGGGGGTAGAGATGCTGCTCGGTCCGCCCAAGTCCCGGGCCGGCCGGCGGATCATCGGCCGGGGAGAACGATGGCGGCGAGACGGCCACAGCGGCCTGAGTGAGCTAATGGCCCGTTAATGGCCCGGATGCCTCATACCAGGATCAGGGGATGGGTGTTTTGGCTGTGGAGCCCAGGAGATTCGAACTCCTGACATCCTGCTTGCAAAGACGGATACCGATCTTGCTCAACCTGTGAAGACGCAGCTCACAGCCCTGATCGCGTTCACCGTGACTCCCCGCTGTTCCCCCTCGTTTCCCGTCCCATCGGGCACACGACGGGCACGCCGTACGAGTAAGGGGTGTGTCTAGGACCTGCGCCTGTTTCCAAGCTCCTTCATCTGACGACCCGCATGGTTGATCGTTTTGAGAATGGCTTGGATCTCGTCTCTGCGGAAGCCCATGCGCGTGTGAAGGTCGGCGTCATCTAGGTGGATGCCGTTACAGACCTCGTTGAGCGCGTTGTTGATCAGGGAGACATCGTCGCGGCTCAGAATGACGACAACCTCGTCCTCAGTTATTGCGTTGATCTCCACATCCAAAGCATCGCAGACCTGCCCTACCCGATCTTCTCGGTTGCTATTTCCTCCGGAGCGGCCTTCTTCTCTGGGGCGGACGACGGGAATCGAACCGCGCTGTCAGCTTGGGAAGTCTCTAGCGCACCTGGTCGCTGATCTGGGGAAGCACTGACCTGCGGGGGAGAGGGCCGAGTATCCGTGGTTCCCCGTGAGTCCCCCTTGGTCCCCCTCCTGACGGGCACGCAACGGGCACGAGGAGGGCACGGGGAACAGTTGCCCCTTCATCGCCCTGGTGCCCGGCGGGCTGGGGCTGAGGAACGAAGTCCCAGACCTTCGATCGCCCCCGACCCTGAACGGAGATCAGCCCTCATCAGGCGATCGTGAGGGCTGTACTCGTACTTCAAAGCCCTGACTTCATCGGGTGGAGGCTCCAGCCGGGAGTGCAAACGGCCTTGACCAAGCTCGTCCGGGCGAACACTGTAGAGGCCAGTGATCTCGCCTGGAAGGGACGTGCATGTTTGGTCTGGGCTGGCTCGAAATTTTATTTTTTGTGGTTGTGGCCGTCGCTGTTTTCTTAGTGATGCGAGCTCGACGGCGATAGATGGGGCGGCGGTGCGGCCTCGGTGCGGTGGGTTGGCCGGGTACGGCGGGTGCTGGGTGCGGCGCGCGGCCCTGAGTCCCGCCGTCGGCTGGGACCGGCCCCCAGGCCGCATGCCCGGCCGGCGGGCGGGCGGCGGGCCGTGCGGCGGCGCGCCGCGCCGCCGCCTTGATACCCATAAGAACAATTCGGCAGTTACTCGTGAAGCTGTGAAGATCCGAGTAGACGGGTGCCATCGTGGTGGCGGATGGCCGGCGCCTGGTGCTGATGCATGGCGTCGAGGACGCGGATCGCGAATGCTTCGGATGCGAGTGATGAGACCTCGTCCGCGGTGACCCAGCGGAAGGCGCGGGCTTCGTCGGTTTCGGTGAGGTGGCCGCTGATGACCTTGCAGCGGAAGACCAGGGCGACGATGCCGCGTGTCATGTTCTTGTAGACACCGGTCAAGGTGACGGGCTCGACCGTCAGGCCGGTCTCTTCGTGGATCTCTCGAAGTAGGCCGGTGGTGATGTCCTCGTCGCGTTCGAGGACGCCGCCGGGTGCTTCCCAGTGGTCGTTGTCTCTGCGCTGGGTGAGGAGTGCTCGGCCTTGGTCGTCGATGATCACGCCTGCCACGCTGACGGAGTGCTGCGGGTGGTGATCCATCGGATGTCCTCCGGGGCGGCTGATCGCTATTCTCAAGCTGCGGTACACGTATGTACGAGTTGAGGAGTTGGTCGTGGCCGAGCTGCCGTTGCCGGGTCTGGACCCGACCAGTGATCGGGCTGTCTTTCGGCAGATCGCCGACCACATCAGGCATGCGATCGAGCAGGGCGTCCTGGCCGAAGGTGACAAGGTGCCCTCGGAAGCTCAGCTCATGCAACATTACGGCGTCGCGCGGATGACCATCCGCAACGCACTCCAGGTCCTTCAAAGCGAGGGGCTGACCGTGGCCGAGCACGGACGCGGCGTCTTCGTCCGCTCGCATCCTCCGGTGCGGCGGCTGGCCTCCGACCGGTTCGCTCGTCGTCATCGGGAGCAGGGCAAGGCGGCGTTCATCGCGGAGACCGAAGGGGCCGGCGGCAAGCCGTCCGTCGACTCCATCGAGATCACCGAAGAGCGGGCGTCGGCGGAGGTGGCCGAGAAGCTCGGGATCTCTTCGGAGGATCACGTGATCCGACGCTCACGTCGGTATCTGATCAACGGTCAGCCGGTAGAGACGGCGGTGTCGTACATTCCGGCGGAGATCGCGCGGGATACGCAGATCGCGCAGCCGGACAGTGGTCCGGGTGGGATCTATGCCCGCCTGGAGGAGTTGGGGTTTCGGCTGGATCACTTCGTGGAGGAGATCCGTTCGCGGATGCCGCTGCGTGATGAGGTGCGGGCGCTGAAGCTGGCGCCGGGTGTTCCGGTGTTTCGCCTGGTTCGTACGGCGTATGCCACCGATGGTCGCGCGGTGGAGGTGTGCGACACGGTGATGTCCAGCGATGCCTATGTGCTCTCGTATGAGTTGCCTGCGCGGTAGGACTTGACGTACTCCTCTAGAGGAGTCATAAATGTCTTACGCACTACTCCTCTAGTCGAGCAGACGTCTATTGGAGGCTGATCGATCAGGCGTAGGGATTGAGCTGAGGAGGTCGCACGGCGTGACGGAGCAACCATGCATCTCATGCGGCGGCAAAGGGTGGAAGTACGTCAGCCAGCGACGTGGCCTGATCGGCGGTCTACCGGGGGCGGCCCTGGCTTTCATCCGTGTCCGGGATGACTGCTCGCTGTGTCAGGGACAGAAGGTCAATCCGGCGTCGCTGATGCGGACCGGCACATGAGTCTCCTGCTGCCTACGGGACGGCTGATCCTCGGCGATGCCTGTTCGCCAGTGAGAGCGGCGGATTCTCTGCGGGCGGCGTTGGGACGGTGTGGGATCAATGCCGACGTCAACGACGGTTACGGGCTGGCCGTGGTGTCGGTCTGGACGGGATTGACGGTCTGGTCCGATGGCCTGACCTTCTGGTGGAGTACGGGGCGCTTGGACGCCAGGCGCGGACGGGTGCTGTACGCCTGGCATGCGGCGGAAGAACCTGACCGGGCCGCGCGGCGGGTGGCGTTCCGCTACGCCGATCTTCGGAAGGCTTATCCGCTGCCTGCTGAGAGGGCGGGGGGTCATCGTGCTGACCCTGTCTGATGAGTGCCTCGGGATCAGTCCGCATGTGCTTCTGGTTCAGCGTGATCATGTGCGCCTGGAGTGGCGGAAGCCGAACGGGGCTTTGGGGAGGGCGCAACCGGAGTCCTGGACGTGTGGGTGTCGAGCCACGATCTACGAACTCCATGTTGGTGCCGGCCAGGGGTTCATCAGGCGGACCGTTCGACGCGATGGCGATCATCAGATCCATGACACCCGTCCGTGGAGGATCACTGAAGCTCGGGCTGTTTGGTCGGCGTTGCTGGCTGGGCGGGCTCGGTAGACGAGTGTGGTGGTGCGGTGACTGGTTGCGGAGGGCGCCGGAGGTCTCGCATCACCACACTCCCCACCTGCGAGGGTGCTCGCTTTTCAAGTCGGGAGTTCGCATCTATGCTGACGATAAGTCGAGTAGTTGGGTTGTTAATATGTCTGTTTCCGGCGAGGAGTACGCGCCTCCGAAGTACGCCCAGATCGTTGCGCAGATCCGGCAGAAGATCACGGACGGCACCTATCCGCCCGGTTCCTTGCTGCCCTCGGAGACGCAGCTGATCCGGGAGTTCGCGGTCAGTCGTCCCACTGTGGTGCGAGCACTCCAGGTGTTGCAGCTGCGGGGCTTCATCGATCGGGAGCATGGCAAGGGCTCGTATGTGAAGATGGCGCCCCCGCTGGCTGAGGAGGACTTCTCCCGGCCTGGCCGTGCCGTCTTGGATCGCGCGGAAGCCAACCAGGGCGCTGCGGTACTGGAGGCGGGATCGCGTCCGGCTCCGGCGAACATCGCGGCGACGTTGGCTCTGCCCACCGGGGCGCCGGTCATGATGCGCCGGGTCTTGTTGAGCGACGGTGATCAGCCGTGCGAGTTGGTCACCTTCTGGTGTCCGATCGAGCTGGCCGAGGGAACCGATCTTGGCAAGGCGTTGCCGTTGACGGTGGGCATTCGCCAGCACGTGCAAGCGGTTAAGAGCCTGCGGCTGGATCACGTCATCGAGCGCTTGGCGGCTCGTCACCCTACGGCCGATGAGATCAAGCTGTTGGGGCTGGGCAAGAGTGCGGCGGTCATGGGGGTGACGGCTCGGGTCTTCGCTGGGAACCGTCAGGTCATGGTCATCGAGGTCGCCCTACCGGGGACGCTTCACGAACTGGAAGACACCTACTCTCTGTAGTGTGACGTAGGACACACATCTGAACGGAAACTCGTCTTGTCGAGCACCCGTTCATCAATTAGCTTCAACTCGACAGTACGAGTTAGCGATAGACCGACTAGACAACAGGAGAACACATCATGGCCATCCAAGGCCCCATCCCCGTCAGCTTCGACCAGGTCTTCCCGCACGGCTGCTACATCGTCGGCGACGTCGAGCAGGTCAAGGACTTCACCGCCTCCACCGGCGGACGCACCGTCTACGCCAAGGACAAGACCACCGGCGAACTCGTCTGGCAGGTCGCCGTCATGGACGCAGACCCCACCCTCAAGGCCACCCAGAAAACGGTGGCGGTCAAGATCCTGGCCCCGGTCCAGCCGGTTCCCCCGCCCGCGCTGCCCAACATGCCGTTCGTCCCGGTCGAGTTCGACGGCATGACCGCCACCGCCTACGTCGCTGAGAAGACCGGCCGGCTGGCCTGGTCTCTGCGCGCCAGGGCGATGCGCGCTCCCCGATCCGCTGCGGCCTCGACCAAGCAGAGCGCTGCGGCCTGACACGAAAGCGGGGCCGCTGGAACTGGCATTCCGGCGGCCCCTCGGTTCTCCCTCTCACGCGAACTCAAGGAAGAGGCTCCAGCCTAATGTTCAAAAAACTGCCCGGTGACGAGGCACGCACCCTCGTCACCACGACCCCCGACACTGCTGTGGTGTTTCGCCCGGCCGTGGTGCGGACCCCCGCCATCTTCACCATCACGATCTTCCTGTGGCGTCTGCTGGTCGGGGTGATCCGGCTCGTCTGGCGTCACCCGGTCATCGTGACCCTGCTTGCTGTTCCCGCCGTGCTCGGCCTCCTGTACGGCTGGGAATTCGCCGTCGTTCCGCTCGCCGTGCTCGTCCTGAACACAACCCTCTGGGCGCTGCTGGATCGGGCTTCGTTCCTGCGCTGGGTGGGCTGGCGCCTGCTGGCCTGGTGGCGCCTGGTGTGGATCTACCGCCGTCACTGGCAACCAGTAATGATCATCTCCGGCTTAGGTCGTCACCTCCAGGGCCGCGACTACCTTCCCCACCTCGTCCGCATCCGCTGTACCTCCTGGGCCGACGTGGTCACGGTGAAGATGATCAGCGGCCAATCGGTCAAGGACTGGTCCGACCGCATCGAGAACCTCGCCCACGGCTTCGGCGCCTCCTCCTGCCGGGTGGCCATCGTGCGGGCCGGTCGCCTCCAGCTGACCTTTCCCCGCCGTGACCCGCTGGCCGTCCCGCTGCCGGCGGTTCCGCTCCCGGTGATTGCCTCGGTGGGGCCGGTGGAAATCGGTACATGTGAGGACGGCCATCCGTACCTGCTCAAGGTCCACGGCACACACGTGCTGATCGCGGGCGCGACCGGCGCGGGCAAGGGCTCATTCCTGTGGTCGGCCATCCGTGGCCTCCTCCCGGCGGTCCAGGCGGGCATCGCTGAGGTCTGGGCACTCGATCCCAAGCGAATGGAACTGTCCTACGGACGCGAAATCTTCGCCGACCGCTACGCCGCCGATCCAGCCGCCTGCGCCGATCTGCTGGAAGCAGCCGTGAAGATCATGCAAGAGCGGGCCGACCGCTACGCCGGACTCCAGCGCTCCCACACCCCCACCCTCGATGACCCGTTCGTCCTGGTGCTCGTCGACGAGGTGGCGTTCCTGACCGCCTACCAGTCCGACAAGGGCCTCAAGCTCCGCATTTCCGCTGCGCTGGCGACGCTGACCACCCAAGGCCGTGCGGTCGGGTTCGGCGTGATGGCCGCTCTCCAGGACCCGCGCAAGGAGGTCGTGAACATCCGCAACCTGTTCCCCGACAAGATCGCACTCCGCCTGGACGAGTCGGAACAGGTGGACATGGTCCTCGGCGACGGCGCACGCGACAGGGGAGCGCTGGCCGATCACATCTCACCCATCCCCGAACAGGGCGCGGGCGTCGCCTACGTCCGGCTGGAGACCTCACCCGACCCGATCCGGATCCGCGCGGCCTACGTCTCCGATGCCGACATCAGAGACATGGCGGCCCTAGTCACCAGCGACACCCTGCCGATCGAAATGGACGGGGCGGCCTGATGCGCATCATCCTGCACGCCACCCCCGCCCAGATCGAGGGTCTTCCCTTCCGGCGACTGCGCACCGTTGACGGCTCCGACCTCGCAGAGGTGACGGTGATCGTTGACCTGGACTCCGCGCGGCTGCGCAAACACCCCTACCGCGACACCTACCGGATCTGCGCCGACCTCGTCGACCCGAAGGGGGCCATGTGACCGACACCCTCACTCCCTCCCCGACCGACACCCCTTCAACCGACACCCCGCCGAACGGCGCTGACCGCACCCTTCCCCGCCTCGTCCGCGACACCCTGCCCGTCGCTCTGGACGTGGCCATCGAGGTCGCCAAGCTCAATGGCGTGTGCATCCGCCCCATCGAGATGCGACGCCTGGACACCCACACCGGCCAGAGTGAACCGTTCGACATCCCCTGCGGCACCACGCAGGAAGCCAAGTGCCCGCCGTGCGCCAAACGCAATCAGCAGCTCCGCCGGGCGCAATGCCGGGAAGGCTGGCACCTCGACCACGAACCCGTCGCCGCCCCCCACCCCTCCACCGATGACCAGAAATGGCTGATCGAGTTCCGGGCCGACGTGGAAGCCAAACGGGATGCGGCCGAGAGGAACGGCGAAGAGGTCGCCGACTGGGACGAGGCCATCGCGGGCATCGATGCGGAGATCAACGCCGCCGGGATGCGCGGCAACGTCCTCGGCGGGCGGACAACTCCCAAGCGGTCGCGGTCGACCAGGCGTCGCCAGGATGCACCGGACCTGCCCAAGCGGGCCAAGCAGGACACCACCCTC
The DNA here is from genome assembly GCF_052983175.1 of Streptosporangium sp. G12. Lineage (NCBI taxonomy): Bacteria > Bacillati > Actinomycetota > Actinomycetes > Streptosporangiales > Streptosporangiaceae > Streptosporangium > Streptosporangium sp. G12. The sequence goes on from NZ_JBRIQO010000014.1 coordinate 152,540, forward strand.
GGCCGGACCTTCATCGCCCCCGATGGCAAGGTCTACCGGCCGTCGCTGTTCGTCACCCTCACCCTTCCCTCGTACGGCAAGATCCGCTCCGGCCTGGGCGTGCCGGCCGATCCGAGCACCTACGACTACGCGGCGGCTGCCCGTGACGCCCTGCACTTCTCCAAGCTCGTCGACCGCTTCGTGCAGAACCTCCGGCGGGTGGCGGGTTACGACGTGCAGTACTTCGCCACCGTCGAACCACAAAAGCGGCTCGCCCCGCACCTGCACATGGCAATCCGCGGCACCATGCCCCGCGCGGAGATCAAGGCGATTGCCGCCGCGACCTACCACCAAGTGTGGTGGCCATCGGTCACTGAGGTCCGCTTCGACGGGGAGCACCTGCCCATCTGGGCACCACGGGCCGACCTGGGCGAGGGCGCCACCTACCCGGACGGACAGAGCGGCGACTACCTCGACCCCGCTACCGGGGAACTGCTGCCCACCTGGGACGAGGCCCTCGACCAGCTCGACCAAGACGACGAGGCCGAACCCCTGCACGTGCTGCGCTTCGGTGCTCAGGTCGATGTTCAGGGCCTCGTCGCCGGATCACCGGACGCGCACAAGCGCATCGGCTACCTCACCAAGTACCTGACCAAGAGCCTCGGCGACCCCCTCGACCCTGACGACCCCGCCACCGAGAACCCCGCACGCCGTGACCACGCCACCCGGATGGTTGAGGCGCTGCGCTACGAACCCTGCTCGGCCACCTGCCCGAACTGGCTGCGCTACGGCATCCAGCCCAAGGGCGCCAAAGCGGGCATGCTGCCGGGCCGGTGCAAGGGCAAGGCCCACAAGGCCGAACACCTCGGCTACGCCGGACGCCGCGTCCTGGTCTCGCGCAAGTGGTCGAACAAGACCCTGCGCGAGCACAAGGCCGACCGCCGGGCCTGGGTCCTCGACATGCTCGGCCTGCCCGACGACACCGTGACCGACTCCCACCGCTATGTCTGGCGGCCGGTCTCGACCAGCGACCCCAACCGCACCCCTCTGGCCAAACGACTGCTACGCGGGGTCGCCGACCGCCACCGCACCAAGGCACGCCTGGCCGAACTTCAGGCCAGAGCAGACGGCATCCCTGTTCCAACTCTTTCGGCAACTCCGGCCCTGGGGGTGGCGGCATGACCAGGAAGACCAGGCAAGAGCCTGTCTCGCTCCTCCCGGAACTCGCACGGGGCCGGCTGCTCACCGTCGAAGAGGCGGCCGAACGGCTGAACACCTCGGTCCGCTTCCCTCGTCGCCTGATCGAAGAACGTCGTATCGCCTTCATTCACATCGGGCGCAACGTCCGTATCCCCGAAGCGGCTCTTGAGGCGTTCATCGCTGCCGGGCTGGTCGAGCCGATCACCACCACACGTCGCAGGAGGGCCGCGTAATGGCCAGGACAACACCGGCTACTTCTGACGAGGAACCCCGACGTTCGCGTAAGAGGAAGCCTTCCAAGAGGCGCTTCGGACGCGTTCGGCAACTGCCCTCCGGCCGGTTCCAGGCTCGTTACACCGGTCCGGATGGGGTGGACCGCCCCGCACCGGAGACCTTCACCACCAAGACCGACGCTGAGGTCTGGCTGACCAGAAAAGAAGCGGAGATCCTCGATGACGAGTGGATCGATCCTGACGCAGGAAAGATCACGCTAGGGGAGTACGGGCGGGCCTGGATCGACGAGCGGCCGAATCTCCGCCTGCGTACGGTCGAGCTGTACGGTTATCTCCTCCGCGCCCACCTCGTCCCGACCTTCGGCGAGAAGGCACTGAGCGAGATCAAGGACCCGCACATCCGGCGGTGGCGGAAAAAGCTGCTGGACGCGGGGGTCAGTGAGGTCACCGTGGCGAAGGCGTACCGGCTCCTGAAGGCGATTCTCACCACGGCCGTGGATGATCAGCTCATCAAGAGGAACCCCTGCCGGATCAAGGGCGCCGGTCAGGAGAAGTCGCCGGAACGGCCGGTGCTCACGGTGGCCCAGGTCTACGAGCTCGCTGACACCATCGAGCCGCGTTACCGAGCGCTGGTGCTGCTGGGAACTTTCGGCAGTTTGCGGTGGGGGGAGCTGGCCGGCCTTCAGCGCCGAGACCTCGACCTGGACGCCGGGACCGTGCGCGTGGAACGTCAGTTGATGCAGCTCACCGGCAAGGGGCTCGTCTTCACCGAACCCAAGTCGGCGGCGGGCAAGCGGACGGTGGTGATCCCCGAGTTGATCATCGAGGACCTGCGGGCGCACGTGAAGGACTTCACCCAGGACGGCGACAAGGGGCTGATCTTCGCGGGGCCGGATGACGGGCCGCTTCGGAACACCAACTTCAACCGCCGTGTCTGGGCTCAGGCTCTCGTGAACGCGGGCCTTCCGAAGATCCACTTTCACGACCTGCGGCACACCGGAAACACCCTCGCCGCGAACGCCGGGGCATCGATCCGGGAGCTGATGGAGCGCATGGGCCACTCCAGCACGCGGGCCGCGATGGTCTACCAGCACTCGACCGACGAGCGGCAGCGGGAGGTGGCACGGAAGCTCGATGGTCTCGCCCGTGGGGCATTGGCGAAGGGATCGGGCACGCAACGGGCACGGGAGCGGAAGAAGGCCGAATGAAGATCAAAGCCCAGGTTGCGGCAACATGCCTGACCTGGGCTTCTGTCTGTCCGAGAGGGAGTGGAGCCTAGGAGATTCGAACTCCTGACATCCTGCTTGCAAAGCAGGCGCTCTGCCAACTGAGCTAAGGCCCCGAGATTCAAGCCGGTGGCCTGGGGAGACACCCTCGCACACGACCTGCTTCAGTCGTACACGGTAGCAACAGGAACCGCTCCTACGCCACTTGGATCCGCGTGGCGGGGCGGGCTTCAGTGAACGGCGGCGACGACGGGGGGTGCGACCGGCGTGACACCGAGGAGGAGTTCGGGGAGGTCCGCGACGGAGTCGAGAAGGTGGGTGGCTCCGCCGTTGAGGAGACGCTCCTTGCTGTGGACGCCGGTCAGGATGCCGGCCACCACCGAGGCGCCCGCGCGGCGGCCGCAGAGCATGTCGCTCTCGGAGTCACCGGCGACCGCGACCTGGCGGACGTCCTCGACGCCAAGGCGCATGACCGCGGTGAGGACCATGTTGGGCAGGGGGCGACCATGTCCGGCGTCTTCGGGGCACAGGGCGAGGTCGATCTTTTCGGACCAGCTCAGGGTGCTCAGCACGCGGCTGAGCGTGGTGCGGCTGAAGCCGGTGATGAGGCAGACCTTGATGTCGGCACCGCGGAGCTTGTCGAGTGCCTCGACGATCCCGGGCAGCGGGACCAGGCCCGCGCGTGCGATGGCGCCCTCGTAGGAGCGCTCGAAGGTCAGATTGGCCGCCTGGGCCTGGGCCTCGTTGTCCGGGAAGATCCCCCGGAAGACATCGATCGTGGAACATCCCCGGGACCGGTGCACGTGCACCATGGCGCGAGCGTACGCACCGGTCCCGGGGACGATGCCCTGCGTGGCGATCGCCTCGGCGAACGCCCGCTCGACCATGGCGACATCGCCGATCGTGGTGCCTGCCAGATCCAGGCAGACAAGCCTGATGGGTGTTATTCCATCTTGGGCAAGGACCATGAAAGCACCCGAATCGGTAGCCGCGTCTGTCAGTTTTCGCTGCCGGTGGCTTCGGTCCACAGGTCAAGCTCGGCGCGGTCGGCCTGCACCTTGCGCCAGACCAGCAGCCCCCCGAGGGCGACGAGCGCCAGAACGAGCAACTTCTTCACGGTGTGACCCCACTTCTTGAGAAGTCTCACCTGCCGGGGTGAGACAACGCCCGGTTCGAACGGTTCCCTGCAGCCTAGCAAGGGATCGGGCCATGATCCGGTCTGCACGACAAGCCACCAGGGCCGATCCACACCAACCGGGTGATTTTCAGTATCATGCCGCACGGCACGCGTTCCGACGATCACAATCTGCCGTGAGTCTTATCGCGAAACCGTCCTGGTTCTCACGATAACCCCCGTGACGCTCCCGCTTTACCTTCCGGGAAGTTCCGGTCTCCGTCCGGCCGGGAATGATGCCGCCCGCCATGACCACGACCAGCGCATTCGCCGGCTCCGGCCTGATTACGCGGAGCGCGAATGACACAAACCCGCTTGGTATGAAGCTTTTGGGCCCGCCGGGCCTACCGGGCCCGCCGGTCCTGCCGGGCCTACCGGATCGGTGGAGCCTGCAAACAGGGCCGCCGGGCCTGCCGGGCCGGTGGAGCCTCAAGGTCGGAGCGGTCAGGCGCTCTCGACGAGATCGGCATAGTCGGGATGACGGTCGATCCACTCCCGCACGAACCAGCAGAGCGCGACGACCTTCGCGTTCTCCGCGCGGGCCGCGTCCAGCGCCGTACGGACGAGGGCGGACCCCACCCCCCTGCCCTCGTACTCCGGCTGGACCGTGGTGTGCGGGTAGACGATGACCCCGTCACGCCGGATGAACTCCAGTTTCCCCGCCTGCCTGCCGTCCACCTCCACCACGTAGGAATCACCGCCGGGGGAGAGCTTGACGTCCGCCTGCATGGAGGTCCTCCTTCGCCAGGCCGCCGTACGGTCGTACGGCGGTTCCTCGGTCAGCCGATCCCGCGCGGCGTTCATTCCCGGTCCCCGCCTACCCGCTCCCGCACCGGGTGTCCCCGCCGGGCGGCGAGCCGGAGAACCTCGCCGGGGAGCGGGCGGCGGAGGTCTCGGCCGCGAGGAGGTATCCGATCGAACACGCCGGGTAGCCGACTCTCGAGGCACGAAACTCGCAGGCTGTGAAACGTACCGGTAGCCGTCCGATTGAAGGATGATGGGAACAGGTGTCCGGCATGGCCGGCACCCCATGGCGATCAGCCGACCCATCTGTGCCGACACGACAGATGTTGACTGACCTTCATGCGCACCCAGAAGGTGATCGCGATGACAGGTGACGTCGACCACGGTTCACTGCGCATTCTCTTCACCGACCGACCCGCCGGTGTGCACTGCGAGGGAGACATCGACCTCTGCACGCGGCGCGTCCTGGTACGGGCGCTCGCCATGGCCGTGGAACGGACCGATGGCGATCTGTACGCCGACCTCCGCAGAGTCGACTTCGTCGACGTCGGCGGCCTGAGAGTGCTGGCGGAGACGGCGTTCGGGATGGCGGGCGGCCGGAAGTTGATCGTCGAGGGTCTTCGTCCGCACACGCGGCGGATCGTCGAGCTGTGCGGCTGGACAGAGGTGTTCAGCGTGGGTCCGGGCACCGTAACCACAGTGGGATAACGGCTGATTGCTCCTCAGTTGTACCGTAAGGGTTCTCTAGAGGAATTCGGGGGATCGTACGCTGAGAGTGACCAGAACGGCTCTCGGTCCCAAGGGGATCGTGATCGGGCCACCGCCTTCCGGTTCCGGTTCGAGCGCCACGCCCGGCGGCTGCCCCCCGGCCGAGTCTTCCTCCCATCGACTGTCTGCAGAGGTATATCCGTGAGCGCTGCCGTCCGCGTGACCGACGTGTCCGACCCCGCCGTGGAGGAGATGCTTCTTCTGGCCCTGGCCGGCGAGCTCGACTACAGCAACGCCGAGCGGTTCCACCACGACCTGCAGGAGGCCATCGGCCAGGGCCGGCGCGATCTCGTCATCGACCTGACCGATCTGACCTTCTGCGACTCCACGGGGATCCAGAGCTTCCTGACCACCCGCCAGACCGTCCAGGACCGCGGCGGCAGCATCATCCTGGTCAATCTGCACCCCCGCCTCGAGAGGCTCTTCCACCTGACCGGTCTCGCCCAGGCCTTCGGCGTCCAACCCACCGTGGCCGACGCCCTCAAGGTGCTGCGGCCGAGCCGGCCGTCGTAGCGGATCCCGGGCCCCGATCGGCCGTCGCTTCCCAGGAGACGACCGAGCGAACATCTGTTGGCTCAGGCGGTCGTAAGTTGGCAATGAGCGGGCAGGTGTCTAGCATCGTGTAACTCGTCAGCAACGCCCTGATTCTGGAGCAAGTCGGCTCGCCCCCCGGTGACTGCCAGACAAGGCGACCTCAAGGGGGTGTCGTGACCGGCGACCACGGCCAGCAGTGGCCGATCGACGAGGATCTCAGCGCTCTGCGGGATCGTCTCCAATATCATGCCGTTCGAGCCGGCATGCGGGGCGAACGGCTGGACGACCTCCTTCTCGTCACGAACGAGGCGGTCATCAACATCCTGGAGCACGGCGGGGGCAAGGGCACGCTGGCCATCTGGCAGAACGAGACCTATCTGACCGTCGACGTCACCGACACCCTGGGTCTCCTGAGCCGCTGGCACGTCCCCAGCGAACGCCCCACGGGCACCGTGCGAGGGTTCGGCCTGTGGCTGATGAACCAGCTGTGCGACGAGTTCACCATCGAGCAGATGGAGGAGGGGTCGCGCGTCCGCCTGCGCATGCGACTCGGCCTTCCGGCGGCCCGGAGCGGGGCCGCCGGTTCGGCCGACTCCGCGCAGGACGACCTCGACGACCTCAACACATCCAGCACATCCGGCACACCCGGCACACCCGATCCCGTGCGGAGCACCGCCGATTCCGTACGGGAGGATCCCGGCCAGGGCGAGCTCCAGGTTTCGTTCTGAGAGATCCCGGGAGGTCCCGGGGGTTTGACGGCCCTCCCTGATGATCGCCACGTGGTCACCCCGAGCCTCGACCTCGGTCAGGCGTGGCCGGGGAGTGGGACCGCGCGCCGGCGAGCATCCTCGGCGGGCGTGAGGTCGGCGCCCGTGGCGTGGATGAGCTGCGCCCGCGGCGTCCGGCCCCCGGCTTCATCGTGGCGAGACGTGTCACGCGTCATCTTTCCGTCATCGATCCTCTCTCTCCGTACGCAATCCTTGACCGTCCTCTGGCGCAAGGACGATGTACCGGCCGAATGTCCGGGTTAGCCTATTTAGGCAGGTCAGCGCCTTAACAGGTGGTGTCACGGGGGGATGTCTGATGTTCTCCGGAATCGGCCGGGGACATCGTCCCACCCCGGAACCGCACGCCCAGTCCTTCGTGTCCGCCGCTTCTCCCGCCCTTTCGAGGGCTTCGGAACCCTTCGAACCCCACAGAGTCCCCGGCCGCACGCGGAGCCGCCCGCCGGGACAGGCGCCAGGGCCGCCGCCCGCCGGAATCGACCTCGCCGTCCCGGTTCTCTCCGTCTCACTCAGCCGTACGAAGGTTCGGAAGGGATGGTCCGTATGAGGGTCGTCGTCGACCTGGCGCGATGCCAGGGATATGCGCAGTGTGCCTTCCTGGCTCCGGACACGTTCCGGATGCGGGGGGAGGAGGCGCTCATGTTCCACTCCAGTCCGGATGAGGCGCAACGGGACCAGGTCCTGCGCGCGGCGGCGGCCTGCCCGGTCCAGGCGATCCTCGTCGACTGGCTGGACGTGACCGCGATCCTGCCCGCGATGACCACCGGAACGGCGACGTCCGCGACAGCGGCGTCCGGCACGGGGCCAACGGCCGCGACAGCGAACGGAACGGCGACGGCGTGACCAGCGAGCGGAGCGAGGAGATGTTCAGGCGCGAAGGCCGCATCGTCATCGTCGGCGCCTCACTCGCGGGACTGCGGGCCGCGGAGGCGCTCCGTGACGAGGGCTTCACGGGCTCGCTGACCCTCGTCGGGGACGAGGCGTGCGAACCCTATGACCGGCCCCCGCTGTCCAAGCAGGTCCTGACCGGCTGGGTGCCCGCGAACGGCACCGCGCTGCCCCGGCGCCGCGAGATCGGCGCGGAGTGGCTGCTCGGCGTGCCCGCCTCCGCGCTGGACCTCGCGGGCAAGCGGGTCGAGCTCGCGGACGGGCGGGAGATCCCCTTCGACAAGTTGCTGATCGCCACCGGTGTGCGCGCCAGACTTTGGACCGACGAGGCCGAGGCCGCCCTGGACGGCGTGTTCGTGGTACGCACGTGCGACGACTCCGGCCGCCTGCGGGAGCGGCTGGCCGCCGGACCCGGCCGGGTACTCGTCATCGGAGCCGGTTTCGCCGGCTCCGAGATCGCCTCCGTGTGCCGCGAGCGCGACATACCGGTGACCGTCGCCGAGGTCGCCGAGGCCCCGCTGGTGGGAGCGCTCGGAAGCATGATCGGCTCGATCGCCGCGAACCTCCAGCGTGCCCACGGCGTCGATCTGCGCTGCGGCGTCAAGGTCGCGCGGCTGGAGGGAGACGAGCGGGGGCGGGTGCGCCGCGCCCACTTCTCCGACGGCGGCACGGTCGACGCCGACGTGGTGGTGGTCGCGCTCGGCGGGGTGCGTAACACCGAGTGGCTGCGGGACTCGGGGCTTGCCGCCGGTGTCTGGGGCGTGGCCTGCGACTCGGGCTGCCGGGCGTTCGACGTCAACGGCCTGGTCACCGACGACGTCTTCGTCGCCGGGGACGTGGCACGCTGCCCGCACCCGGTCTACGAGTACCGGTTCCTGTCGCTGGAACACTGGGCCAACGCGGTGGAACAGGCCCAGGTCGCGGCCCACAACATGGTCAGTTCCCCGACCGACCGCTGGCCGCACCTGTCCATGCCGGCGTTCTGGTCGACGCAGTTCGGCGTCAACATCAAATCCGTCGGTGTCCCGGTCCTGTCGGACGAGGTCGTCGTGACGCAGGGATCGGTGGAGGAACACCGGTTCGTCGCCGCGTACGGCTACCGCGGCCGGGTCACCGCGGCGGTCAGCTTCGACAACGCCAAGTGGCTCGACCACTACCGGCATCTGATCGAGACGGCGGCGCCCTTCCCGCCTCCCTGCCCAACACCCGACCAGCCCGCCGACATGAGGCCCGTGCCCGCCCACTTCCCCGACCCGGTGATCATCACCCACGGAGCAACGGTGATGGTCACCGGCCACGAGCCGAGCGAGCGGCGCGTGGCGTTCGCACGGCCGGGCGGCTGACCAGGTTCGACCGGCCTCGAACGAGCTTCACCCGGCTTCACGGGGCTCAACCTAGATCAACCGGTCTCGACCGGGTTCGATCGGTTCCGACCAGGGACGGTGGAACTCCGGGCGGCCGGAAGCGGCACAACCGAGGAGAAGCGGTCATGACAGTCACCCAGGCGTCCAGCACTTTCCAGCGGATTCTCGACCATTCCAGCCGGGCCGATCCGTACCCGCTCTACGCCGAACTGCGCAGGACCCCGGTGGCCCGGCAGGAGGACGGCGGCTACGTCGTCAGCACCTACCGGGAGATCACCGCGCTGCTGCACGACCCGCACCTCAGTTCCGACGCGCACAACCTCGACCAGCCGGGGCCCACCCTCGCCATGCGCGGGGACACCCCGGCGTTCATCGGCCTCGACCCGCCACAGCACGACCGGCTGCGCCGCATGGCGATGCGGCACTTCGGCCCCCCGCACTCGCCCACGCTGGTGGACGACCTGCGGCCCGACCTGAACGCCGTCGTCACGCGCCTGATCGACAACCTGGTGAGCAAGGAGGAGATCGACGTCGTCGACGACTTCGCCTACCCCTTCCCCGTCACCGTGATCTGCCATCTGCTCGGCGTACCCCGCGAGGACGAGCCGCGGTTCCACGGCTGGGTCGAGGCGATCGTCGCCATGCTCGACGTCGACCCCGCGACGGACTCCGAGGACCGCATGCGGGAGGGCGTGCGGGCCCGCGAGAGCCTCAGGGCGTACCTCGCCGAGCTTCTGGAGAGCCGCCGCGGCCGGCCCGCGGGCGACGACCTGCTGTCCCGGATGGCCGACGACGACGGGCCCGACGGGCGCATGACGGACGAGGAGATCGTCAGCACCGCCAACCTGCTGCTCATCGCGGGCCACGAGACGACCGTCAACCTGATCACCAACGGCGTGCTGACGCTGCTGCGCCACCCCGACGTGCTGGAGCGCCTGCGCCGCGAACCGGAAATGATCATCCGGACGGTCGAGGAGCTGCTGCGCTACGAGCCTCCGGTGCAGCTCATCCCCTGGCGGGCCGCGTACAGCGACCTCACCGTCGCGGACACCGTCATCCCGAAGGGCTCGCGGATCACGCTCGTGCTCGCCTCCGGCAACCGTGACCCCGCCTACTTCCGCGACCCCGACCGGTTCGACCCCGACCGGCCGGACATCCAGCACCTCGGCTTCGGCGCAGGCGTCCACCTGTGCTTCGGCGCCCCCCTGGCCCGGCTGGAGGCGCAGATCGCGCTGAACGAGCTCTTCCGCAACCTGGAGAGTCCCCGGCTCGTCGCCGACCCGCCCCCGTACCGGCAGAGCGCGGTCCTGCGCGGGCCGCGCCACCTCCTCGTCAGGCAGGAGTGACGGTGCGGACCCGGGCCGGGAGGCAGGGCTCGCGCGTCACCGGGTCCACATCCCGATCCGTACCGGCACCCCGGACGAGGCGTGCAGCACGGGAGCGTGATCCGGGGCGTCGAGCCCTCCCGCCTGGAGCAGGTCCTGGTCCAGGTGGATCAGCCGGGCGTGGCGCAGCGGCCAGTCGGGGTGCTCGATCTGGGCCGTGGCCGTCCTGCCCGCGACCGTGGTGAACAGCCGGTAGCGGGCGGTCAGGAAGTGCGCCAGCTCGTCACGCTCCGGCTCCGCGAGCGGCGGTCCGAACTCCACGACCGCGTCGCAGCGCGCCCCCACGGGCCCCGGCAGGCGCCGGCGGCAGCGGTAGCCGCGCCGCTCGCCGACGGCGCTGACGGCCATCCGGGACCAGAAGTAGGGCAACCGGTACCCGGCCCGCGCGCCGAGCACCGCGAGCAGCCGCCCGGCGTCCAGCGACAGGAACCAGACACCGTCCCGCCCCAGCTCGTCGCGTACGTACGTGCGCACGTTCGTCTCGGGAAACCGCGACAGCCACGGCAGCGCGGGCACGCCGGGCGCCCGTACGTCCTCCATCAGGAAGGTGGTGAGGCCGACCCAGGCCGCGCCGTCGAAGGTGTCGACCGTGAGCCCGGGGGGCAGCAGCCGCTGGATCGCGGCCGGCGGGTACCGCCAGTGCATGAAGGTCATCTCGGACCAGCGGTGGTACATGACCGGGCGGGTGAGGTGGGGGGACGGCGGAGCCTGCATGATCCGCTCCTTCTCGGGTCGCGGCGGCGCCCGGGTGGCGCGTCCGCCACTCATCTTGGCCATGGCGCCGGGTATCGTCCCGCGCGACACCCGGGAGCGGACATCCGTCTTGATTTTCGGCAGAGCCACGACAGAGCCATGATTTCCACGGAACCGCGATTCCGGCGGAACCATGATTTCGACAGATCCGGCATCTCGCCGGAGCCGGAACAGAGCTGAAGAGGCCAACCAATGATCTTCATCGCCGTCAAGTTCACCATCCGTCCCGAGCGCGCCGAGGAGTGGCTCTCGCTCGTCGACGACTTCACCCGGGCCACCCGGGACGAGCCGGGGAACATCTTCTTCGAATGGTCCAGGAGCGTCGACACACCCGGCCAGTTCGTCCTGCTGGAGGCGTTCGCCTCGTCCGCCGCGGGCGCGGCGCACGTGGGTTCGGACCACTTCAAGACCGCGATGGCCTGGATGCCCGAGGTGATCGCGAGCACGCCGGAGATCATCAATGTCGAGACGCCCGGTGAGGGATGGTCGCGGATGGCGGAGCTGACACCGGCCCAGGGCTGAACCATCCAGGGCTGAACCACTCAGAGCCGAGCGCCCCTGAACCGACACCGGTCCAGAGCCGAGCGGCCGTCCGCCCCAACCGTCCGGAAGGCCGGGCTTCACCCCCGGTGCCGCGTCTGTCGCAGGCACCTCCGCCGAGCACCGGGGGCGTCCGGCCCTGGAGACGGTCTAGCTTTCAGAACTCTCCGTAAAACAGTTCTCACAGCGTGCGCAGCGACGCGAGGCCGCGGGTGGTCACGGGATGTAATCGTCCCGGGCCCAGGAGCCCGTCGGCCGGTCACCGCCAGAAGTGGCCGGCGACCGAACACACGGGGGATTCATGCGTACACGGAGGAACGTCACGAAGCGTGAGGCGCCGCGGCCTGGCGTGATCCGCGGGGCCGGGCTGCGGGTGCTGGCAGTGGGGATCTTGATGGCCGCCCCGCCGCTGGCCTTCGCCGGGCCCGCGCTGGCCGACACCAACGTGGCCGTGACCGGAAGCCTGCTGTCCGTCAACGCGGGGAACCTGGCCGACGACATCAGCATCGACATCGACGCCGACGGCTCGCTCCTCATCAGGAACTCCACCGACACGCTCTCCACCGGAGGGACCTGCCAGAAGGTCGACGACAACACGGTCCGCTGCCCCGCCACCGGGATCACCGGCATCCAGGCCAACCTCCAGGGGGGCGCCGACACCCTGCGCAACAACACCGCCCTGTCCATGCGCGCCTTCCTGGGCGCCGGCAGGGACGGCTTCTCCGGCGGCGCGGCCCGCGACATCGTCTCCGGCCAGACCGGCGGCGACACCATGAACGGGAACGACGGCGACGACGTCCTCGAAGGCAACGCGGGCGCCGACTCCGTCGTCGGCGGGGCGGGCAGGGACTTCTGCGCCGCCGAAATCAAGGAGTCCTGCGAGAGCTGACGTCTCGAAGACCGGGGCGGACGGCCTCCGTATCCGTACGTCCTTCGAACGTCCGCCGGGGCGGCTGTCACCATGACGCCCGCATGACGCGGGGAGCCACGATGACAGACCGCCCCGAACCGTGCCTGGAGTTTCCGGTAGCCCGCAGGACACAAATCACTCGCGGACGCGTGGTGGATTAACACCCCAGAAACATATAGAACTGGTTCCACCCCCCGAGTGTGAGGAAAATCACATGAATAAGAAAGGCTCAGTTGGATCCAGTCCCAAAGGCATATCGCGTCGCGGATTCATAAGTGGAACTGGTTCCATACTGGGAATCACGGCCCTCGCGGGTCACACCACCGCGGCGCAGGCGCAATCCGTCACCGCAGCCGCTCCGATCGCCGACGGCGCTCACGTCCCAGCCCTGGTGATCGGCACCGGCTACGGAGGCTCCGTCGCCGCCCTGCGTCTCGCCCAGGCCGGTGTCAGCGTGCACATGATCGAGATGGGCATGGCCTGGGACACCCCGGGCTCCGACGGCAAGATCTTCTGCACCACGACCGCGCCGGACCACCGGTCCTACTGGCTGCGGACCAGGACCAAGGCCCCCCTCAACTACTTCCTCGGCTTCCCGATCGACAGGGACATCACCCGCTACACCGGGATCCTGGACGCCGAGGAGTTCGGCGGCATCACGGTCTACCAGGGCCGCGGAGTCGGCGGCGGGTCGCTGGTCAACGGCGGCATGGCCGTCACCCCCAAGCGCGAGAACTTCAGCGCCGTCCTCCCGTCGGTGAACGCCGACGAGATGTACGACACCTACTACCCGCGCGCCAACGCCGGACTCGGGGTCACCTCCATCGACCCGGCCTGGTTCGACACCACCGCCTGCTACCAGTACAGCCGGGTCGGCAGAAAGCACGCCCAGCGTTCCGGCCTCCCGTTCGTCTTCGTGCCCAACGTGTACGACTGGAACCACATGAAGCAGGAGGCGGCCGGAACCGCCACCAGGTCCGCGCTGGCCGGCGAGATCCTCTACGGCAACAACCACGGCAAGAAGTCGCTGCAGAAGACCTACATCGCCCTGGCCAAGGCCACCGGCAACGTCACCGTCTCACCGCTGCACAGGGTCACCTCGGTCGCCCCGGCGGCCGGTGGCCGCTACACGGTCGTCATCGAGCAGATCAACACCGGCGGCGACACCACGGCCACCAAGACCGTGACCGCGGACAAGGTGTTCTTCGCCGCCGGCAGCGTCGGCACCAGCAAACTGCTGGTCAAGCTGAAGGCCACCGGCGCGCTGCCCGACCTGAACAACGAGATCGGCAAGAACTGGGGTGACAACGGCAACGTCATGTGCGGCCGCGCCAACCACCTGTGGGACCCGACCGGCGGCCTCCAGTCGACCATTCCCTGCTCCGGCATCGACAACTGGGCCGCCGGCGGCGCGTTCGCCGAGGTCGCGCCGCTGCCGGTCGGCATCGAGACCTTCGCCTCGTTCTACCTGTCGATCACCAGGAACCCCAACCGCGCCCAGTTCTCCTGGAACGCCGCGACGGGCAAGGTCGACCTGAACTGGCAGACCTCCTGGAAGCAGCCGTCCATCGACATGGCCAAGACGATCTTCGACAAGATCAACGCCAAGGAGGGGACGATCTACCGGACCGACCTCTTCGGCGTGTACAAGATCTGGGGCGACCACCTCACGTACCACCCCCTCGGCGGCGCGGTCCTGAACAGGGCCACCGACAACTACGGCCGGCTCACCGCCTACCCCGGCCTGTACGTCATCGACGGTTCGCTGATTCCCGGCAACACCACCGTCAACCCGTTCGTCACCATCACGGCGCTCGCCGAACGGAACATCGAGAAGATCATAGCCACCGACCTGTGACGACGATCCGACGAGGCGGCCGGCCCCATCCTCGGCGAGGAGCAGCCGCGTGCCGTGGTGGTTCCGGTTCGATCTCCTCCCCCTCGTGAACGAGGGGGATTCCACCGGTCCGTCCCGGGGGGCAACGGCCTGCCGTCCTCGTCGCACACGTGGATTCGCGTCCCGTCGGCCGGGCATGGACACCCACCTACAACCCCGGGGCAGGTGGGACCAGGCGCCCGGGTCACCTTGAAATCACCGTCCGACACCGCCTAGTACCGCCATGCTCAACCTCACTTTTCGGCCCGCCCGAATGCGCGTCATCGTCGACAAAGAGCGCCCGCATGTGGCTTTTACCTGCTGGTTAATTCGAATATCGCATGATCGCTCCTCAATCGACGCGTAGGTTTCGGTCGGCGTTAACCCTTTCTGGCAGGGCGTTTTGTAGCGTACGGCTCTAACAAACGTCCCTGGCCGGTGCAAGGAGATCTCGGTGAGATTGAGCGGATGACATCAGTGTCTCCCCTGCCGGTTGCCGACCGGCGGACTCATGGATCTCTTGACGTAGTCGCGCCGTAGATCAGCCACGCGCCGACGGGCGTGGTCGGCACGCCCCAGGACGACGCCGACACTCCCGAGCAGGAACGGGACGCGGTCCTGCCCCTCCCAGCGATCAGGCCTGATCTTTTTCTCCCCCATGTACGACTACCTGTCCGAGGAGACGCATGTCCACGGAAACCTTGACGTCTGCCGGCGCGCCCGCAGACGCGTACGGAACTCCGCTGATCGACGCCAAGGGCCTCCTCCCCGGAGCTCGCATCCTGATCAAGGACGAGAGCCGGTACGCCTCCGGCAGCCACAAGGAGCCGGCGGCTCGTGCGGTGGTGGCCCGCGCCGCCGCCGGCGGGTACCGGCGTGTGGTGATCGCGACCTGCGGCAACTACGGTCGCGCGATGGCGATCGCGTGTCAGGCCGCCGGCATGGCCTGCACGGTCGTCCTGCCGGAGGGCTGGAGCGACGGCGGCGCGTGGATGCGCGACGCGGGGGCCCACGTCGTCACGGTGCGCGGCGGCTACGAGGAGGCGGTGGACGCGTCCCGCAGGCTGGCCGAGGAGGAGGGCGCGGTCGACGGCAACGTGGACGGTCCGTACGTGGACGCGGTGTTCGAGGGACACGGCACGGTGGTGCCCGCGCTGCGTGAGGCGCTCGACGCGCCGCCCGCGGCGTTGTGGATCCCGGTGGGCAACGGCACCACGACCATCGCCGTCCATCGTCGGATGCGAGCGCTCGGCTGGCTCAGCGTGATCAACGGCGTGTGCTCCGCGGGCAACAACCCGGTGGTGACCAGCTGGCCGGACGAATACCGCATGCTGCCGCCGGACGCCGTCACGACATCCGATCACAACCAGCCGCTGGTCAACTGGCATGCCCTGCAGGGACCCGAGGCGATGGCCGCCATCGCCGACACCGGCGGCGAGGTGTTCGGGGTGAGGGACGAGGAGTTGATCGAGGCCAAGGCCATGCTCGTCCCGTACGGTGCGAACCCCACCTCAGCCGGAGCCGTCGCCCTCGCCGGGCTGCTCGCGCACGCCCGCATGACGGGCTCGCTGTCCGGAACCCACGTCGTGTTGCTCAGCGGACGTTGACATACCCCGACGACCGCACCTGATCGAGGAAATGATGACCGCAGTCACCCAAGACGGCCCCACGCTGCTCTTCGCACGTACCAAGGTGAACCGGAACGACCAGTGGGTCTTCGTCGCCAAGCTCGCCGCGCTCGCGGTGCTGACGGCAGTGGGGGTGGTCCTCGCGCTGCGCCCGGAGCCGCCGCTGATCGTTCTGGGCGTGGTGATCCTCGCCGCCATGTACACGCACGCCGTCGAGTTACAGCACCAGTGCCTGCACCACTCGGCGTTCCGCAAGTCCTGGCCGCACCGGCTGGTGGGTCTCCCCCTGGGCATTCCCCTGTTGGTCGTCTACAGCCACTACCGTCTACGCCACCTGCAACATCACCGCCATCTCGGCACTCCCCAGGACACCGAGTTCTTCGGCTTCGACATGCGGGCCCCGCTGACCGTGTCGCACCTGGCACGCGGGCTGTTCGACTACCGGCGGCTCGGCACGGTCCTGTGGGAGGTCGTGCTCGCCGCCACGGGACGCTGGACGTACGGGTTCGGGCCGGTCAGCCCCACCATGCGCCGCCGCATCGTCGTCGATCACCTCGTTCTGGGCGGCGCCGTCCTGGTCGCGCTCTGCGTCACCGCGGCCGGGTACGGTGACTACCCGCTGCGGCTGTGGGTGCTGCCGCTCCTCCTCGCCGTTCCGATGCACTTTCTCGTGGAACTGCCCGAGCACGTCCTCTGCGACACCGACAGCACCGACGTGCTGCGCAACACCCGGTCCATCAGGGGAAGCCGGCTGAGCACCTGGTTCACCAACGGCAACAACCTCCACATCGAGCACCACGCCGCGATGAGCGTGCCGATCAGCCAACTGCCCGAGCGGCATGACGAGACCCGGCTCTACGCCCTCCACGTCGAGCGCACCTACATGGACTTCTACCGCACCCTCTGGGCGGCCCTCAGCGGGAAGGGCAAGGCATGAGTGACGTGCGCGTCGCCGGTCCGGCGAAGGCGGAACGACACCCCGGTTCCGCCACCGCGTCGCAGAGCCCGCCCTTCGACGTGCTCGCCGCCATCAGGGAACAGGCGCGCAGGGCGCCCGACGCGCCGGCGCTGATCGACGCGACAGGCCGGACGACGTACGCGGAACTGGTCGCCGAGGTGGACCGCATGGCCGGTGCGCTGGCCGGCTCCGGGGTCGAGCCCGGCGGTCTGGTCGGGCTGTGCCTGCCGCGCGGACGAGCGGCGGTGACCGCGATGATGGCGGTGCTGCGCGCCGGCGCCGGCTACGTGCCGCTCGACCCCGGCTATCCGACGGCGCGACTGGCCCTGATGCTGGAGGACACCCGACCTCGGGTCGTGCTGGTACCGATGGACGCCGATCCGCCCCTGCCTGCCGGCACGCCGGTGCTGCGCCTGGGAGCGGCAGGCCCGGCCACCGCACCACCACCCGCCGACGTCGCCTCCCCGGACGACACCGCCTACGTCATCTTCACCTCCGGCTCCACCGGCCGTCCCAAGGGTGTCGTGGTGCCCCGGCGCGGCTGGTCGCACTTCTGCGGGGCCGCCCGGGACGAGTACGGCATCACGCAGGACGACCGCGTGCTCCAGTTCGCCTCGCTCAGCTTCGACGCGAGCGTTCAGGAGATCTTTCCCGCGCTGACCGCGGGCGCGGCCGTCTTCGTACGCGACGACGACATGATCAGCCGGCCCGACCTGTTCCTGGACGGCTGTGCCGACCTGGGCATCACCGTGCTCCCCATGGCCACGGCTTACTGGAGGGAGCTCGTCTCCGCGATCGACAGGGAAGAAGCGGCGCTGCCGGCGAGCGTTCGCATGGTGATCATCGGCGGGGAGGCCGTACACGCGCGGACCGTCGAGCGCTGGCACGCGCGCGTCCGCCGGCGCGTGCGGCTGCTCAACACCTACGGCCCGACCGAGGCGATCGTCACGGCGACCGCCGCCGATCTGACGACCTGGCACGGTGACGACCCGGTGCCGATCGGCCTTCCACTGCCGGGGGTGACCTGCCGGGTCGTCACGCCGCACGGCGCCGAGGCCGACGACGGCCGGCCGGGCGAGCTGTACATCGGCGGCGCCGCCCTGGCCACCGGCTACCTGCACCGGCCCGAGCTGACCGCGGAGCGGTTCGTCTCCGGGCCGGGAGGATCACCCGAATACCGCACCGGCGACCGCGTGCGACGGCTTCCCGACGGGACGCTGGAGTATCTGGGCCGGTTCGACCGGCAGGTGAAGATCCGCGGTTTCCGGGTGGAGCCTGCCGAGGTGGAAGCCGCGCTGCGCAGGATTCCCGGCATCACCGACGCGGTGGTACTGGTCGACGAGAGCGGCGGGCAGGCGCGGCTGGTGGGACACCTGATCGCGGACATCGGTGGCCCGGACACGGCCGAGGTGCGGCGGCGCCTGCGTGAGGAGGTGCCGCACTACCTCGTGCCGGCCGTGATCTCCCTGCACGCCTCCTTCCCCCTCAACATCCAGGGAAAGGTCGACAGGGCCGCGCTGGCGGCCGTACCGCTCGCATCCGACGGCGTGGCCGTCCGGGAGGCCGGTCCGCAAGACTCGGTCGAGGCGCGCGTCCGCGCGCTGTGGGAGAGCCTGCTCGGCGTCACCGGCATCGGCCCCGACGAGGACTTCTTCGCGCTCGGAGCCGACTCGCTCCACGCCATCCGCATGATCAGCAGGCTCCGCCGGGAGTGCGGGGCGGAGCTGGCGCTCAGCGAGCTGTACGCCGCCCCGACGTTCGCCGAGGTGGTGGCCGCGGTCCGTGCGGCCGACGCGCCGCGGGCTCCCCGCGTCGTCCTGGACACGCCGGAGGAGGGACCGGCCGAGGGCCCTCGGGTGCTGCCGCTCACGGGGCTGCAGCGGACGTTCTGGATGACCGAGCAGTTGAGCGCCGAGCTGCCGGCGTACACCCTCGGCATCCGGTACGGATGGGCCGGTACGGCACGGGCGGACCTGATCGAGGCGTGCCTCGCGGAGCTGGCCCGCCGGCACCCCGCGCTGCGTGCCCGCTTCCCGTTCCAGGACGGGGAACCTGTCATGGTCGTCGACCCCACGGGCACCGTGCCCCTGACCGAGATCGATCTGCGGGACCTGCCACGGGAAGAGCGGGCGTCAGGCGCCGAGCAGGCGCGCCGCCAGGCCGTGCGGGAGCCGATGGACCTCGCGGAAGGCCCGCTGGCCCGCATGGTGCTGCTGCGCACCGGCGGCGACGACGAACTGCTCCTCGTCGTCCACCACCTCTGCTTCGACGGCTGGTCGGCCGGCGTGCTCGCGGACGAGCTGGCGGAGCTGTACCACGACCTGGCGGAAGGCCGCGAGCCGGTCGAGACCCCGCCGGACAAGCTGCTGGAGCTCGGTCTCCGCAAGGAGTCCCGGGCCGCGGACACCTCCCTCGCCGCCTACTGGCGGGACCGGTTCGCCGACGCCGACCTGGACATGGAGCTCCCGGCGGACCGGCCGGCCCCCGCCGTACGATCCTTCGCGGCCGAGCGGGTCTCCCGCAGGCTCTCGCCCGCTCTGCTCGACCGGCTCGGCTCCTGCGGGCGGGAACACCACGCCAGCCTCTTCATGGTGCTGCTGGCCGGAGTGCAGGCCGTGATCGGCAAGTACACCGGGCGCAGTGACGTGACGGTGCTGGCACCGGTCGCCGGGCGCGACGACGTCGACCTGGAGAACCTGGTGGGCGCCGCCCTCAACATCCTGCCGCTGCGCGGCGACGTCGGAGGCGATCCCACCTTCGCCGACCTGCTCTCCCGGGTCCTGGAGTCCGTCGTACGGGACCTGGAGCACCAGGATCTGCCGCTGCCGGACATCATGGCGGCGATCGGCCAGACGCAGGCGGGCAGGGTCAACCGGCTCAGCGGAATCAGCGTGACCGTGCACAACACCCCGGCCCCGCGCCGCCCGCTCATGAGATACGCCGGTGACGAGCCGCCTGCCGCGATGATGGTGGATCTCGCGTTCGGCCTGCACTTCCCGCTGGACGGCCCGGTCCTCACCGTCGACTACGTCACCGAGCTCTTCGACGCCGAACGCGTCGAGGCCCTGGTCGACCACCTGCTCACCCTGTTGCAGGCGGCGGCCGGGGCACCGGCCACGTCGCTGAGTCAGCTGCCCCTGCTCACCCCCGTCGAGCAGCACCGGATCCTGCGGGAGTGGAACGACAACGCGATCCGGCTGCCCGCGGCGGACACCGTCCACGAGCTGTTCGAGCGATGCGCGGCGTCGGCCCCCGACGCACCGGCGCTCACCTCAGGCCCGGCGACCGTGAGCTACGGAGAGCTGAACGAGCGGGCCAACCGGCTCGCGCGGACGCTGCGCCGGCACGGAGTGCGCCCCGGCGTACGCGTGGCGATCTGTCTTGACCGGGGCATCGAGCTCTTCGCCGCGATGTGGGCCGTGCTCAAGGCGGGCGGCGCGTACGTCCCGCTCGATCCCGCCTACCCGCCGGACCGGCTCGCCTACATGGTGGAGGACAGCGGCGCGACCGCTCTCGTCACCAGGTTCGACCTGCCCGCGGCCGGGCCCGCGCCGGAGGGCGTGGCGGTCGTCGCCCTGGACCGGGACGCGGAGCGGATCCTCGCCGAGAGCGGCGAGGACCTGGAGGCGACGGCGGGACCGGCCGACCCCGCCTACGTCATCTACACCTCCGGTTCCACGGGCCGGCCCAAGGGAGTGGTCGTCACCCATGCCAACCTCGTCCACGCGGTGGCCATGTGGCAGGATGCCTACGCCCTCGAGCCGAGCTGGACGTACCAGCAGGCCGCCAGCTTCTCCTTCGACATGTTCGTGGGCGAGACGCTGCGCGCGCTGTGCACCGGAGGCAGGCTCGTGGTCGTGCCGCGCGAGGTGTTGCTCGACCCGGCGGAGCTGTACGCGCTGATGCGCAGGGAACAGGTCGACTCCACGGAGCTGGTGCCCGCCGTGTTGCGGAACCTGCTCGCGCACGTCGAGGCGACCGGGGAGAACCTTGACTTCGTCCGGCTGCTGATCGGCGGCGGTGAGAAGTGGCCGGTGCGGGAGTACCGGCAGGCGCAGCGGCTGGTGGGTCCCGGCAACCGGGTGGTGAACGCCTACGGCGTGACCGAGGTGACGGTGGACAACGTCTACTTCGACGGTGACGTCGCCGGCCTCTCGCCTGACGCGCCGCTGCCGATCGGCCGGCCGTTCCCGAACAACCGCGTCTACGTCCTGGACCCGCACGGCAAGCCCCTTCCCCCCGGCGTGGTCGGCGAGTTGTACCTCGGCGGAGCGGGCGTCGCTCTCGGCTACCACGAGCGGCCCGAACTGACCGCCGAGCGGTTCGTCGCCGACCCGTTCGACGACGAGCCGGAAGCCCGGATGTACCGGACCGGGGACAGCGCCCGCTACCACCGGGACGGGAAGGTCGACTTCCTCGGCCGCCTGGACGACCAGGTCAAGGTCAACGGCTACCGGATCGAGCTGGGCGAGGTGGAGACCGCGCTCGCCGGGCTGCCGGAGGTACTCGCCTCCGCCGCCGCGGTGCACCTGCCACCCTCGGGGATCGCCCAGCTCGTGGGCTACGTGGTGCCGCGACCGGGGAACGAGGTCACCGAGGCCGTGGTCCGCGAGACCCTGTCCACGAGCCTGCCGGTCCACATGGTGCCCACCCGGCTGGTCGTGTTGCCCCGGCTGCCTCTCACTCCCAACGGCAAGCTCGACCGGCGGGCGCTGCCGGCTCCGCCGGACTCGGAGGCGGCCTCTGCCGGCACCACCCCGAGGACGGCCACCGAGCGTCGCGTCGCGGCCATCTGGTCGGAGACGCTGGGCATCGACGAGTTCGGCATCGACGACGCCTTCTTCTCCCTGGGGGGCGACTCCTTCAGCGCGCTGCGGCTCGTCCGGCGCATCGATCCCTCTTTGGCGCTGGTGGAGCTGTACCGGCAGCCCACCGTGCGCGGCCTCGCGACCCTGCTCGACGAGCGGTCGGCGGAGCCTGACGCGAGACCGCGACGACTGCTGCACCGGCTGACCTCGTCCGACGCCGACCAGGCGGCAGGCGGTGTGACGGTGGTGGCGATCCCTTACTCCGGCGGGAGCGCGATCTCCTACCAGCCCCTGGCGGAGGCGCTTCCCGCTCACTGGTCCCTCTACGCGGTCGAGCTTCCCGGCCACGACCAGAGCCGGCCGGACGAGCTTCTGCTGCCCGCCGCCGACGTGGCCGAGCTCGTACTCGCCGAGCTCCGGTCGCTGTCCGGGCCGGTGCTGCTGTACGGTCACTGCCTCGGCAGCGCGGTCACGATCGAGGCCGCCCGGCGGGCCGAGGAGGCCGGCGTCGAGGTGGTCGGTGTCGGTCTCGGTGCGAGCTTCCCCACCGCCCGGCTGCCCGGACGGTTCTTCGACTGGTTCCACAGACTGGTCCCGACCGACCGGTTCACCTCCGACCGGGAGTACGTCTCCTTCCTACGTGCGCGCGGCGGCTTCACCGATCTGGACAGTCCCGAGCAGGAACGGTTCGTGCTGCGCAACGTCCGGCACGACGCCCGAGACGCCGAGGAGTACTTCACCGCCGCCTATCAGGGGGCCGGGCAGGCGCGGCTGCGGGCACCGGTGCTCAGCGTCGTCGGCTCCCGGGACCGCGTCACGGAGCTGTACGAGGAACGCCACCACGAGTGGCGGCACTTCGCCGACACCGTCGAGCTGGCTGTGCTGCCCCGGGCCGGCCACTTCTTCGTGAAGACCCACGCGGAGCCTCTGGCCCGAGCCCTGGTCGAGCACGCCGGACGCCGGCCGGGCGGGGACGCGCCGCGGCAGGAGGTCCAGCGGGAGCCCGTGGACCCGGCACCGGTCCGCGGCCGCGTACCCCGTCAGGCGGCGCCCGGCCTGTCCCGGTTCGCGCTGGTGGCGCTCGGCCAGTTCGTTTCGATGATCGGCAGCAGTCTCAGCACGCTTGTCCTGAGCATCTGGGTCTACCAGCAGACCGGCTCACTCACGGAATTCGCGTTGATCAACGCGATCGGCATGCTGCCGGGAATCGTCGCCGGGCCGGTGGCGGGTGCGGTGGCCGACCGGTGGGATCGCCGGCGCGTCATGCTGGCCGGCGACTCCGCGGCGGCCCTGGCGATGGGAGTCCTCGGCCTGCTGGTGTTCGCCGGCGGGCTGCAGATGTGGCACATCTACCTCGTCGTGTCGGTCGCCTCGGTCGCCGGCGCCTTCCAGCGACCGGCCTACGTGGCCGCGGTGGCGCAGTTGGTGCCGAAACGCTACCTGGGCCACGCCAACGGGATCACCCATCTCGGCATGGGCTTGGGAACGGTGGTCGCACCGATGATCGGCGCCGGCCTGATCGGGGTCATCGGCATCGAGGGCGTCGTTGCGCTGGACGTGCTCAGCTTCCTCGTGGGCGCCTCGACCCTGCTCGCGGTCCGGTTTCCCGACATGCTCTTCCGCCACCGCGACGAAAGCTTCCTCAAGGAGATCACGAATGGCTGGCGTTACATCGTCCAGCGACCGCCCCTCCTCCGCGCGATGCGTTTCTTCGTCGTCCATCACGTCCTTTACATGATCGGTTTCTCTGTCATCGTCCCGATGCTGCTGACCGAACGATCCACCGGAATGCTCGGTGTGGCGCTGGCGGCGGGCGGTCTGGGAGCTCTGTGCGGCAGCCTGGCCATGGGCCTGTGGGGCGGCACTCCCCGCAGGACCACCGGACTGATCATCGCCCTGGGCGTGTCCGGCGTGGGAATGTTCGTCACCGGTATCGAGAGCCCGTACCTTCCCGTGATCGGCCTGTTCACCATCTGGTTCTGCGACTCGATCGCCGAGGGACACTGGCTGGCCCTGGTGCAGGCGAAGGTCGGGCTGGAACTGCAGGGCCGGGTGCTGTCCCTTTTCATGATGACGATGATGATGACGATGCCGCTCGGTTATCTGGTCATGGGGCCCCTGGCCGAGCGTTACGTCCAGCCGCTGCTCGAACCCGGCGGGGCCCTCGCCGGCACGGTCGGCTCCGTGATCGGCACAGGGCCGGGCCGTGGCCTGGCGCTGCTGGTCGTCCTCAGCGGCCTGCTGCAGCTGATCTGGGTGGTCTACGGCTGGCGCGACCGCCGGCTGCGCTTCATGGAGGAACAACTGCCGGACGCCGTGCCGCCCGCGGACCTCGGCAACCTGGACGACCTGCAGCGGGAGGCCGACGCCCGGCTCGCCGCCCGTACCTGACGCGTGGACGAGAGCATGGACGGTGGGAGCTCGCGGCCGGCGTTCTCGCCCCGGCCGTGACTCCGCCTTCTCCTTCGTCCACGGCGAAGCCGGCCGGGCGAGCCGCCTCGAGCACATCGAGACCGACCGGACCGGCATGCGGCCCAAGAGCCTGATCGCCCGGATGGACGACGCCTCCTGACCGTGCCGCCTCGGACGCGGCATGAGCTGCGGCCACGAACCACCCTCTAGAGGACTTCGAGCAGGCGTCCGGCCAGTTCGGCCGCCGAGGCGGGGTTCTGCCCGGTGAGCAGGTTGCGGTCGGCCACCGTGTAGGGCTTCCACATGTCGCCCTTGGTGAAGTCGACCCCGAGCTCGATGAGCTCGTCCTCCAGCAACCAGCGGGCTCTGGGGGCGAGCCCGACCGCGTTCTCCTCCTCGTTGGTGAACGCGGTGACGCGGTAGCCGGCGAAGGGCGACACGCCGTGGATCCTGGTCGCCAGCATCGCGGCCGGGGCGTGGCAGACGATGGCGAGGGGCTTGCCGGAGGCCAGCGCCGCGGTCAGCAAGCGGCCGGCGTCCGCGTCGGCGCACAGGTCTTCCATGGGGCCGTGGCCGCCGGGGAGGTAGACGGCGTCGTAGTCGTCCAGGCGGGCGTCCGCCAGCTCGATCGGTCGCCGCATCACCTCCGCGGAGCGGATGATCTCTTCCAGATCGATCGCCGCCTGCGCGCCTCCGGCCATCTCGGGGCGCAGGCTCATCATGTCCACGTACGGCACCACCCCGTTGGGCGTGGCGACCACGATCTGGTGGCCGGCGTCGGTGAGCGCCTTGTAGGGGGCCGCGAACTCCTCGGCCCAGTATCCCGTCGCGTGCCTGGTGCCGTCCTTGAGCGTCCAGTACGCCGTCCCCGTGATCACGAAAAGGAGCCTCGCCATCGGACAATCGCCTCCCCCGTTATAGGAACCATCCTATGTACGGCTGTGATCGAGGTCACATGAGGGGTTCGCCGGCCGCCGGCCTCGCGGGTCAGGCGGGGATCTCGGCGGTGGCGACCAGGACGGCGCGGCCGAGGATGTGGCTCGCGATGATCCAGCCCAGCCAGCCGGGAGTGGCGTCGGCCGGGACACCGATGGTCTCGACGTCGAGGGCGTGCACCACGATGAAGTAGCGGTCCTGGCCGCCTCCCGCCATCGGGGCCGCGCCCATGAAACGCGCCGCGCGGGTGTCGTTGGGCAGCTGGTAGGCGCCCTCGGGAAGGCCCGAGCCGGTCTCGTCCCCCGCGCCTTCGGGCAGATCGAGCGTGGTGGCGGGGATGTCGGCGACGGCCCAGTGCCAGAACCCGGAGCCGGTCGGCGCGTCCGGGTCCAGCACCGTCACGGCATAGCTCTTCGTCCCCTCGGGTGCGCCGCTCCATGACAGCTGCGGAGAGACGTCCCTGCCGCCCGGGACGCCGGCGTGCATCTGCTCGGCGGGCCAGGGTGCGCCGTCGGTCAGCGTGGTGCTGGTGACGGTGAAGGAGGGCACCTCGGGCAGGCGGGCGAAGGGGTCGTTGAGGTTCACCGCCTTGCTCCTTTCGGCTCCTTTCGGCCATTTCAGCCTAGTGACGCGGCAAAGGCAGAGCGCCACGGCGAGGTAATGCCTTCCCCTCGTCTGCACAGGCGTGCATGACCCGACGGTCGCCGCCGGCATGAAGGCAAACCAGGATTGCCCGCCTTTTTGTCTGTTTCATGGTGTTTAACGCCACTTTGAGGGTGTACGCATGCCTTTACGGCCATCTGATCTGAACAGAATGCGGGAGGCGTCACCATGCGCGCAGCGCGGATGCACGGCTACAAGCAGCCACTGCAGATCGACGAGGTTCCGGTTCCCGAACCGGGCCCGAACGAGGTTCTCATCAAAGTCCGGGCCACGGGGATGTGCCGCAGCGACTTCCAGCTCGTCGACGGCTACTTCCCGCTCGATCTGGAGTTCCCCTACATTCCCGGCCACGAGATAGCGGGCGAGGTCGCTCGGCTCGGCGCGGACGTTCCCGCTTCGGCCGGCCTGTCAGAGGGGGATCTGGTGGTCGTGAACCCCGCCTGGGGCGACGGGACCTGCCGGCAGTGTCACGAAGGCAACGAGCAACTGTGCACCGGCAGCGGGGGGTGGATCGGCTTCGGACCACCCGGAGGCTTCGCCGAGTACGTCACCGCTCCCAGCCGCCATCTCATCCGCGTCGACGCGAACGCGGGCCTGAAGCCCGAGTACCTCGCGCCGCTGGTGGACGCCGGACTGACCCCCTACCGCGGGATGAAGAAGCTCCGCGCCACCGGAAGGCTCGGACCGGGACGCACGGTGGCCGTCAGCGGCATCGGCGGGCTCGGAAGCTACGGCGTGCAGTACGCCCGGCTGCTCGGCGACGGAGCCACCGTGGTCGCCTTCGGCCGCAGCGACGACAAACTCGCGGTGGCCGAGCACAACGGCGCCGACCACGCGATCAACACCCGGGGCAAGGTACCCGACCAGGTACGGGCCGAACTGGTGGAGCTGACCGGCCGCGGCGAGATCGACGGCGCCCTGGACTGCTCCGGAGCCTCACCGTCACTCGAGCTCAACGCCGCGCTCCTGGCCCCCGAAGGAAGCCTCGTGTCGGTGGGCCTGATGGGCCGGCGCGTCGAATTCCCGATATTCCCGTTCGTCTCCGGCGAGAGAACCTTCTCCGGGTCCTTCTGGGGCAACCACAACGACCTCACCGAGGTCCTCGCCTTGGCCGGCCAGGGCCGGATCAAGCACACCGTCACACCGATCGAGCTCGACGACCTCAACGACAGGCTCGACGCGCTGGCCCGAGGCGACGTGATCGGCCGCCAGGTCGTCGTCTTCGGCTGACAACCGACCCATCGTTTCCAAGCGGGCCGCCCCCGGTGCCACCACGAGCCGGAAGTGGACCGCACCCGCCGTTCCAGCCCTCCGGTCAAAGCCCAAGACCCGGGTACCGTCGGCGTGGCCGCGCGCCGACTCTTAAGTATGATCACACCACGCGCTTGGACGAGCCCCGCAAGGCGCGATCACACCCTGGGAACCGGTGCGGAGGTGCGCTACGGGTGAGCGCTGACACGTCCGGGTCGCCGCAAGAGCGAGCCCTCCGCCATGTCACAGCCCTGTCGTCAGGTGGACCACTTGACCCCCACATGCGTGTGACCCTGAACTTCCATCCGGACCGGCTGGTGGGTGGCCGGCTGATTCTGCTCGGACTCGCGGACGACGGCCTCTACCACTCGCAGTTCGTCACGGGCACGAGCAATGGCGGTCTGACCGCTCATCCAGGCGGGGACCGGTGGCGCTGGGAGAGTCGGATCTTCGGCGGCGCATACGACCACGCACCCGCTCACGATCGCCCTGTCTACGGCGCACTGAATTTCCGCGGCAAGCCCATCGGTGCGGCGCCGAGGTTCGGATCCGCCCACTTCAGGCTGACCGAAGAGGCCCTTTCACGAGCCACGTTCTGTTATCCGGACAGTTTCTTCGAACCGTCGGCCTTCGGCGTCGTGTCTCGCATGGCACTCATCGAGTTGGCCGATGCCGATGATTCGGACGCCCTGGACGACTATGTCGAGGCGCAGGTACACGGATCGGTCAGGCTCGACCGTGACGTGGAAGCCCTGGTCCTGGATCCGAGTTATCGCGGAACGGCCGTGCAAGCCGCGGCTCAACGGCTTCCATGCCCCGTTGAATGGCACGCCGGGTTTCGGCTGGCCATTGATCAACTGCGACGCTACCCGGATTACCGCGGGCAGGAATATGTCGATCTGGGTACGGAGATCGCCGTGGACGGTCACCTGGACCCGCGGATCATCGGAGATGCGGCCCGCACGGGCCGCTATGACCCGCAGGCACTCAAAAAGGTCTGGCACTGCCTGGCGCGTTTCGGCTCGCCATTCGACGCGAGCCAGGCGAAGGCTCGTCGCGGTGTCGTCAGCTTGGGAAGTGCATCGAGTACGGCAGGTGAGACGGCTGCTCCGGGCCTTTGACCGGTCGTGAGTGACCGTGATCGCCCCCTCGTCACCCCGGCAGATCCGGTCGACAGTCGCTTGGTGCCACCTGAGCGCGACCATCCATTCGTCGCGTGCCTCGATATCGATGCACCGCAGGAGAACTTCGTCCTCATACCGCCAGGTCGCTGCCCAAGAAACCTGGCGTCGCGCCGCGTGACGCGATGGAAATCCTCGGGCACAGCCGCGTCTCGGTCACGATGGAGATCTACACACATGGGGACGGCGAGAGTCGCCAGGACGCCCTCAAGAAGGTCAACGGACTGTTCGCATGAGGCCGTTGCAGCAAAAAGCCCCGAAGAATGATCACTTCGGGGCGTTCGTCGAAGTGGGGCTACCAGGACTTGAACCTGGGACCTCTTCCTTATCAGGCAAGACGGGCGGGGGCGGGACCATGAGTTACACCCGCTCCCACCTGGGCGTACAGTCCACGGTGATCCACCGACGTCCAGCCTCGTCCGTGGCCGTTGTCACCCAGTTGGTCACTCATCTTGAGATTCAACCTCCGCCCCGGTCGCTTTGGAAGACCTGGCATAGTGGGCCCGTGCGGGCAGAGATGAAGGACTGGCCTGAGCCGGTGTCGACGTGCTGGAACCACTGGATCGCGATCCCCACCGGCGATCAGGCGGGCGTCATGGAAGTCCTAGGCCTGTCATCGCCCAGACCGATCACGTTCACCGAGGCCCAAGAAGTGATCGACACCGATGCGCACGGTGACCTGGATGACCGCCGTCACCTGTCGCGGGTCTTTGTCACCCCTGAAGTGGACGGCTGGACCCTGGTCATCGGAGCCTGGTGCGATCCTTGCGACAGCGAACGCCAAGAGGACGTGCTCAGATTGTGCGAGGCGCTCAGTGCCCGCTACGGAAGGGCCCAGGCCTACTACTACGGCGCGCAAGGAGACGGCTCGGCATGGCTGGTAGCCGAACACGGCAGCGTCGTACGCCGGTACGCGGCAACCGGCGAGCTCGATGACGCACTGCTCACCCTCGGCGAGCCGCTGCCCCAGGAACGGGCACGGCGCTCGGAACTGGGGCTTCCGGCCGACGGAGACCTGCAAGCCGCAAGCAGTGAACAGATCGAGGAATGGACATGGGCCGCCTTCCACCTGGCCCCCGAGATCGCCGCCGCGTACGGCGTCAGCCCGTTTACCTTGACGCGCGAGACAGAGGTCAGGGGAACCGGCGTGCTCGCGCTGACGCCGGACGCGGCCAGCCACGGAATCTAAGGCACGAGAGTCAGGGAACACCGCCCAGTCATCCCACGGTGGTACCGGTGTTGCGGAACCTCATCTCTGCTCTCATGCTGGATCTTCTTCCGTCCTTTTCAGCCGATGTACGGCGAGGCCGCCCCATCGAGAAAGTGCCCGATCCGGAGTCGCTGGGTGTCGTGCATCGACAGCGTGTCAACCTCTTCCCTGCTGACCCAGCGGACGTCGGTCGACTCGTCACTGATCGCGAGCGCTCCGCCGACGACGCGGGCCGTCAGACAGACGTTGAACTGGCGGCGTACCTCCCCATCGCTGTACGCGATGATGTGTCGGGCGTCGGTGTAGAGGCCGACCATGCCGGTCACCTCGACGTCGTAGCCGGTCTCCTCCTTCACCTCCCGTACGGCCGCCTGGGGCACCGACTCGGTGAGGTCCATCCCGCCGCCGGGCAGCGCCCACAGCCCGTTGTCGGTGCGCCGCTGCATGAGGATGCGTCCCTCGTCGTCGACGACCACGGCGGACACTCCCACGACCAGGCTGCTCGAAGTCACTGACGCTCGACCAGGCGGCGTCGGTGCTCAAGGCCGCCGAGGGGGCGATCCTGTACGCCTACGTCGTGGTGTCGCTGCTCATCGGCGCCAGGACCGAGGAGTTACAAGCACTCACCTGGGCGCATGTGGACCTGGACGGCCAGCCGGACGCGGATCCCCCGCTCCCACCGTCGATCATGGTGTGGCGCTCGGTACGAGTCGGGGGAGACACCAAGACCGAGAAGTCCCGGCGAACGCTCGCTCTCCCCAGGCTGTGCGTGGACGCGCTGCACGGGCATCGCGAGCGGCAGGCGCTTGCACGGGAGAAGGCAGGCGACCTGTGGCAGGAAAACGATCTCGTCTTCGCGAGCAAGCACGGGACCGAGCTGGACGCGGCCAACGTCCGCCGGGCCTTTCGGGTGATCCTCAAGAGGACCGATCTCAACGAGGACGAGTGGACTCCTCGGGAGATGCGGCACAGCTTCGTCTCGCTGCTGTCGGACTCCGGCATGGCCCTGGAGAACATCTCCCGCCTGGTCGGTCACAAGGGCACCGTGGTGACGGAGAAGGTCTACCGCAAGCAACTCCGGCCGGTGCTGCTCGATGGGGCCGAGGCGATGGACATGATCTTCCCCATTGAAGTCAAGGGAGCGTAGTCACTCGGAAGATCGAAAAAGGCCACTTCCCTGCCGGGAAATGGCCTCTGAGCTGGGTGGGGCTACCAGGACTTGAACCCTGGGACCTCTTCCTTATCAGGACCATCCCGGCCATGGTCAGGGGCTTACGACCTGCTCCCGAATGGTGCTAGGCGGGTGTGGTCGTGAGCCGTTGTGAGGGGCTGTTGCAGTACTCGTTGCAGTACTGCCCCATCTCCCTGATCCATGTCCTATCGGATCTGCGTCATGTATAGCCTGGCGCACTCCCGTAGCCATGAGGAAGGATTGCGACGTGGATCTTCCGCTGATGGAGTTCGACCCCAGCAGCAACGCTCTGATCACCCCGACTCCTCCAGCGTTGACCGAACCACTGCCGGAGCGGGTCGTGATGTGCTTTTTCCCCGAGGTGGTCGCTGGCCTGGTAGACACCCACGGAGGGCGACACATCGGTGAATTCTCCCGCGAGCTCGGGGGCCACGAGATCTATCAAT
The DNA here is from genome assembly GCF_052983175.1 of Streptosporangium sp. G12. Lineage (NCBI taxonomy): Bacteria > Bacillati > Actinomycetota > Actinomycetes > Streptosporangiales > Streptosporangiaceae > Streptosporangium > Streptosporangium sp. G12. Next base: position 183,584 of record NZ_JBRIQO010000014.1, read on the forward strand.
TGATCCACGATGAGATCCCTGTAGCCGTCTTTCACCCAGGCGTTGGTGCACCGTTGGCTGTTCAGCACTTCGAGAAAGCGATCGCTGCCGGCGGCCGATCCTTCGTCGCCTGTGGCGGTGCGGGGGCCATCCAGCCAGGCCTCGCCCTCGGTCATATCGTTGTCCCAGAAGCCGCCGTGCGAGATGAAGGCACCTCCTATCACTACGCTCCACCCGCGCGGGTCATTCGGGCCGACCCGTCAATGGTGGACACGGCCGTGGCTACCCTCGCTGAACGCGGAATCCCGTGCACTACCGGCACGACCTGGACCACGGATGCTCCCTTCAGGGAAACTTCGGCCCGGGTTCACGCCCGGCGAGACGAAGGCTGCGTCACCGTCGAGATGGAGACCGCAGCTTTCCTAGCCGTCGCCCAGTTCCGGGATGTGCGTTTCGTTCAATACCTCTACGCCGGAGACGACCTCAGCGGTGAAGCCTGGGACCACCGCGGATGGACCATGGCCAACGTGCGTGCCGAACTTCTCCAACTCGCCATCGAGACAGCCGCAAAGCTCTAACCGACCACGGACGTTCGCCTAATGAGCAGGAGTTCCAGTCAATCCCGCGACCAGAGCCAGCGAAATGCCGTAGGTGCACGTAGAAGGGAAATGAACCCCTGACCACCAGTTTGGAAGACTGCGGCGCATGATCGCTTGTCCTGCCTCGACGCATCTCAAAGGCGGTATCGGCTTCCCCTCGGCTCCCCGCCGCTTCCCCTCCTTACGGGCACGTGACGGGCACGCCGGGCACAGTCCTCAGCTCCGTTACTCGGTGGACTGGGGCTGAGGCACGAAGCCCTAGACCGTCGATCGTCCCCAGCCACGCACAAAGATCAGCCATCCTCGGGCGATCGCCAGGGCCGCACTGGTCCACTACCGGGTTTTGGGTTCGATGGCACTGCCGGGGTCGATGGCATGATGGGTGACCGGATGGATTTGCAGCAGACCCCCAGGGTTTTCTGCACTACCGAAGGTTCAGTGCAAAATCCCGCCGGATCGCCTCCATGAGAAGACCCTTGAGGTGTGGCTTTACTCTGGGTCTTCATCGCCCCTACGAAGGGCGCAACCGGCGTCGGCGCTAAGGCCGTGGGCGGCGGAGCCCTTTGCCAGAGGCGAACGATTCCGGCAGCTCCCTAAGTGGTCGCTGTCACCGGATAATCTGCCTGCCGACAGCAAGGCGGATAAGGGGTTAGGGGGCGTCGGGTCATGGGCGTTTGGGACGTTAAAAGCGACGAGGAGCGTGATCACTGGAACTTCATCCCGTTGGCCAGCGTGGGACCGCTCCGGTTTGGGATGAGTTGCGACGAGGTGGTCGAGGCGCTGGACCCAGACCGACCAGGCGTCTCCGACGTCTTTCCGAGCCTGCGAGCGTCCTCTGAGATTCCGTTCACTTACATAGGCGTGACAACCTACTACGCGGACGGGCTGCTGTACTGCGTTGCGATCGACGCGCACAACGGCCCACAGGTCACGCTGGCCGACGCGGCGCTGGTCGGACGTGTGCCCTCTGAGGTGGAGCAGTGGGCGTGGGATTACGCGAAAAGGCACGGGCTGGAGATGCGTTACACACACGCGGCAGATCCGGAGTTGGCGGACCTCGGGTTAATTATCCGCGCCCAGCGGGCGGGCGATGTCGTTCTCAGCCGGCCGGTCTTCCTCCAAGAACGGGCAGAGGTCACGTGGGACTACGTACCCGACAGAGAGTGGTCCCGTTTCTGAAACCGCAGCTCAGAGCTGATGGGGAATACGGGCTGTGGCCCGGGGGTGAACAGTCATCAGCCCCTGCTGAAGGCTTAGGGAGAGCATCGTCGCAAAGTCGGAGACAGGTATACCAGCGCCCTTCGCCATACTTTCAACCGCATGCTTGGTTGTCCGTTCCGCTGCCTTCAAAACGGCGAGCTCTACGACGAATCAGCAGTCTTCGGAGTCCGACTCACGGCCGCAGCTTGACGCCTTACGGCCATCGGATGTCTGTGAGGGGCGGCGGTGCGGCCCCGGTGCGGCGGCTGAGAGTCGAGTGCGGCGTGCGGGTAGTGCGGCGGGCGGCCCGTGGTTCCGCCGCCGTCCGAGACCGGCGCCCACGCCGCACGCTCGGGCGGCGTTCGGGCGGCGGGCCGTGCGGCGGCGCGGCGCGCCGCCGCCTTGACTACTGGCTCAACGACGTTGCCCGTCACTCGATCCGCAAGACCACTTACGCCAAGTACGAGACGATCGTCCGTCTCTACCTCAAGCCGGGGCTCGGCCGGAAGAAGCTCGACAGGCTGACCGTCGCGGAAGTCCAGACGTTCCTCAACGGCAAGATCAATGGGGAGGAGCATGCGATCGGGACCGTCCATGTGATGCGGAACGTCCTCAGCGCGGCCCTGACTCAGGCGATGCGGGAAGAGATCATCTCCCGCAATGTCGCACGTCTGGCGACTCTTCCGGCAATCGACTCCCAGCGTAATCAGCCCTGGACAGCCGACGAGGCAAGGGCCTTCCTTCGGGTCGCGCGCTTCGATCCGCTGTATCCGGCCTTCGTGCTTCTGCTGCTGTACGGCCTGCGCCGGGGTGAAGTCCTGGGGCTTCGCTGGGTAGATGTGGACTTCGACGAGGGACACGTCAACATCCGCCGCCAACTCGTCCGTGTCGGTAAGGAGCTGCACCATGGGCCGGTGAAGACCAGGGCAGGAAACCGCTCGCTGCCTCTCCTCGGTGTCGTCCGTGAAGCCTTGGAGATCCAGCGGGGCGGGCGGAAGATCCGCCAGGAGGAAGCGGGCGAGGACTGGGTGGACACCGGGCTTGTGTTCACAACCAAGTCGGGCCGGCCGATCGAGCCGCGCAATCTCGCCCGGTCCTTCGCCCGGATCGTGGAGGCGAACAAGCTGCGGCTGACCCGGGTTCACGACCTGCGGCACACGGCCGCGTCGCTGCTCAAGAAACTAGGTGTCGCGCCGCGTGACGCGATGGAGATTCTCGGGCACAGCCGTATTTCGGTCACGATGGAGATCTACACACATGGGGACGGCGAGAGCCGCCAAGACGCCATCAAGAAAGTCAACGAACTGTTCGAATGAGGCCGTTGCAGTACCCGTTGCAGCAAAACGCCCCGGAGCATGATCGCTTCGGGGCGTTTTCGCTGGTGGGGCTACCAGGACTTGAACCTGGGACCTCTTCCTTATCAGGGAAGCGCTCTAACCGTCTGAGCTATAGCCCCTCATCACACAGACGAACGGTCTCGCATCCGTTTGGTGGAGGCGAACCCGTTCGCTCGAACAGGGAAAAGCTTACCCTGTTTCGGTGCCTGCTCGCGCCATGTCCCCGGCCGCGAACGGGCGGGAACATGGCGGGAACACGCGACGGGCCGGCTACTCGGCCTCGCTGAAGGTGACCTCCACGCCGCCGACCAGGTCGGAGGCGACGTTGTAGATCACCGCACCGAGGGTGGCGAGGGCGGTGATCAGCACGACGTTCACCGCGCCGATCAGGGCGGTGTAGCCGAGGATGCGGACCGGCTCGAACCAGGAGGCGATGTCGACGCCGCTGGTGGCCTTGCCGTCGGCCGTCGTCAGCTGGGTGACCGTCTGGATGATGTTCTCGAAGACCCCGAGGCCGGACAGCACCATGTAGAGCACCGCGACCGCGATGAACAGCACCACGAAGCAGACCAGCGACACGACGAAGCTGAACTTCATCGCCGACCACGGCTCGACCCTGCGCAGCACCAGATGCGCCTTGCGGGGCGACCTGGGGCCGCCGACTTCCGGGGCCTTCTTGCCGGACGCCTCAGGGGCCTGGGGCGACGACAGGCTGCCGGGCGACCACGGGGCGCGGTTGTTCTGCTGTCCGGCCGGGGAACGGCCCTGCTGTCCCCCGGGCGGCGGCGCGGGCGGGGCGACAGGGGAACGACCCTGCTGCCCTCCCTGCGGAGGTGAATTCTGCGGCGGAGGCGGCGTGGGCGACTGCAGCGATGGCGCCGAGGGTGGTGGGGATCCGCTTGGACGGATCCGCACCGTGGTGTCGGCCTGCTTGCCGTCCTCTGTCGTCACTTTTTTCCTGCCCTTGCGATCGTCGGATACCGATTCATCGGTTTCCGGCGCGGGCGCGCTACCGTTAACCGGTGACGAGGCCGCCTCGACGTCCTTCGTTCCAGCGGTCTTGTCCATCTTCTCCGTCGCCTGATCGCGTGTCGACGAGGTGGCGGGGCGCGATCTCGGTTTGCCCTGAGCACTCACGGATTCTCCCCTTCCCCGTTCTCGCCGGTCTCCACCTGCGACTCGGCATCTTCCTCGGTCGCCAGGTTCTCCCCGGCCTCCAGCGCCTCCGCATTACGGGCCAGCGCCACGACGCTGTCCCCCTCCGCCAGATTCATCAGCCGAACCCCCATCGTCTGGCGGCCAGACTGCTTGATCTCCCCGGCACTCGTCCGGATAACCCCTCCGGCGGACGTGATCGCGAAAACCTCGTCCTCGGGTCTGACCATGACCGCGCCAACCAGCTTGCCACGAGCGCTGACGATCTTGGCGGTCAGGACTCCCTTTCCGCCCCTTCCCTGAAGAGGGTACTGATCCACGGGAGTGCGCTTGGCGTATCCACCCTCGGTCGCGATGAGCACGTTGTCGCCGTCGGCGATCCGGTTCATCGCCAGGAGCTCGTCACCGTCGAGGAAACGCATGCCGATCACACCGCTGGTCGCCCTGCCCATCGGACGCATGGCCTCGTCGGAGGCCGTGAAGCGGATGGACTGGGCGCCACGCGAGACGAGGAGGAGGTCGTCGTCCTCCGACACCAGCCTGGCGGCGATCACCTCGTCATCTTCTCGCAAATTGATCGCGATGAGACCACCCGTGCGCGGCGAGTCGTACTCGGAAAGGCGCGTCTTCTTCACCAGGCCGCTGCGGGTGGCCAGCACGAGGTACGGGGCGACCTCGTAGTCGCGCAGGTCGAGGACCTCCATCACGACCTCGTCCGGCTGCATGGCCAGCAGGTTCGCCAGGTGCTGCCCGCGCGCGTCGCGGCCGGAGTCGGGCAGCTCGTACGCCTTGACCCGGTAGACGCGGCCCTTGTTCGTGAAGAACAGCAGCCAGTGGTGCGTCGTGGTGACGAAGAAGTGGTCGACGATGTCGTCCTGGCGCAGCTGCGCGCCCCGCACGCCCTTGCCGCCGCGCTTCTGCGCCCGGTAAAGATCCGTGTTGGTTCGCTTGGCGTAGCCGCCGCGGGTGATCGTGACGACCATGTCCTCCTCGGCGAGGAGGTCCTCGATCGACATGTCGCCCTCGTAGGCGATGATCTCGGTCTTGCGCTCGTCGCCGTAGCGCGCGGTGAGCTCGGAGAGCTCGTCCTGGACGATCGTGCGCTGCCGCTCGGGCGAGGCGAGGATCGTCTGGTACTCGGTGATCTGCGCCATCAGCGAGTCGTGCTCGTCGGTGATCTGCTGGCGCTCCAGGGCGGCCAGCTTGCGCAGCTGCATGTCGAGGATGGCCTGCGCCTGGATCTCGTCGATCTCCAGCAGCGTCATCAGGCCGCCCTGCGCCGCGGACGCCGAGGGCGACTGGCGGATCAGGGCGATGACCTCGTCCATCCGCTCCAGGGCCTTGAGCAGCGCGCGCAGGATGTGCGCCCGCTCCTCGGCCTTGCGCAGCAGGTATCGGGTCCTGCGGACCACGACCTCGATCTGGTGCGCCACGTAGTGGCGGACGAACTGGTCGAGCCTGAGCGTCCTCGGCACGCCGTCGACCAGGGCCAGCATGTTGGCGCCGAAGGTGGTCTGCAGCTGGGTGTGCTTGAAGAGGTTGTTCAGCACGACCTTGGCGACCGCGTCGCGCTTGAGCACGATCACCAGGCGCTGGCCGACGCGCGAGGAGCTCTCGTCGCGGACGTCGGCGATGCCGCTGATCCTGCCGTCCTTGACCGCCTCGGCGATGGTCAGCGCGAGGTTGTCCGGGTTGACCTGGTACGGGAGCTCGGTGACGACCAGGCACTGGCGGCCCTTGGCGTCCTCCTCGACCTCGACGATCGCCCGCATGGTGATCGAGCCGCGCCCGGTGCGGTACGCGTCGTCGATGCCGCGGCGGCCGACGATCAGCGCGCCGGTGGGGAAGTCGGGCCCCTTGATCCGGGAGATCAGCGCCTCGAGGAGCTCCTCGTCGTCGGCGTCGGGGTTCTGCAGGCACCAGGCGATGCCGCCGGCCACCTCCCGCAGGTTGTGCGGCGGGATGTTGGTGGCCATGCCGACCGCGATGCCCGCCGCCCCGTTGACCAGCAGGTTGGGGAAGCGCGAGGGCAGGACGAGGGGCTCCTGGGAGCGCCCGTCGTAGTTGGGGACGAGATCGACGGTGTCCTTGTCGATGTCGCGCAGCATCTCCATCGCGATGGGCGCGAGCTTGCACTCGGTGTAGCGCATCGCCGCCGGCGGGTCGTTGCCCGGCGAGCCGAAGTTGCCCTGCCCGTCGACCAGCGTGTAGCGCAGCGACCAGGGCTGGGCCATCCGCACCACGGTGGCGTAGATCGACGTGTCGCCGTGCGGGTGGTAGGAGCCCATGACGTCGCCGACGACGCGGGAGCACTTGAAGTAGCCGCGGTCGGGCCGGTAGCCGCCGTCGTACATGGCGTACAGCACGCGGCGGTGCACCGGCTTGAGGCCGTCACGGACGTCCGGCAGCGCGCGCGAGACGATGACCGACATCGCGTAGTCCATGTAGCTGCGCTGCATCTCGGACTGGATGTCGACCGGCTCGACGCGGTCGGTCGGAGGGCCGGGCGGAGTGTTGACTTCCGTCACAGGTCAAGATCCTTTTCTGGTACGGCTACCGCTACACGTCGAGGAAACGGACGTCCCTGGCGTTCCTGATGATGAAGGAACGGCGGGCTTCGACGTCCTCACCCATGAGCACGCTGAACAGCTCGTCGGCCTGGGCCGCGTCGTCGAGGGTGACCTGGAGGAGAAGGCGGGTGTCGGGGTTCATGGTCGTGTCCCAGAGCTGGTTGGCGTTCATCTCGCCCAGTCCCTTGAAGCGCTGCACGTTGTCGCGCGGCCGGGGGTCGGGCTTGCCCGCGTCGATGCCGGCCTGGATGACCACGTCACGCTCGCGGTCGGAGTAGGCGTAGGAGGCGTCCTCGCCCTTCCGGTCCCACTTGATCTTGTACAGGGGCGGCTGGGAGAGGTAGACGTGCCCGGCCTCGATCAGGGGACGCATGAAACGGAACAGCAGGGTCAGCAGCAGCGTGGTGATGTGCTGGCCGTCGACGTCGGCGTCCGCCATCAGGATGAGCTTGTGGTAGCGGAGCTTGGCGATGTCGAACTCGTCGTGCACGCCCGTGCCCATGGCGGTGATCAGCGCCTGGACCTCGTTGTTCTGCAGGACCTTGTCGATCCGGGCCTTCTCGACGTTGAGGATCTTGCCTCGGATCGGGAGGATCGCCTGGAACTTGGAGTCGCGGCCGCCCTTGGCGGAGCCGCCCGCCGAGTCACCCTCGACGATGTACAGCTCGCACTTCTCCGGGTCGCTCCACTGGCAGTCGGCCAGCTTGCCCGGTAGCCCCGAGCCCGACTCCAGCAGCGACTTGCGCCGGGTCAGGTCGCGGGCCTGGCGGGCCGCGAGGCGGGCGCGGGAGGCCTGCAGGGACTTCGTGATGATGTCCTTGGCCTCGCCGGGGTTGCGCTCGAACCAGTCGCGCAGGTGGTCGTTGCAGGCCTTCTGGACGAACGACTTGGCCTCGGTGTTGCCCAGCTTGGTCTTGGTCTGGCCCTCGAACTGCGGGTCGGTCAGCTTCACCGAGATGATCGCGGTGAGGCCCTCGCGGATGTCCTCTCCGGCGAGGTTGTCGTCCTTGCCCTCCTTGAGGAACTTCTGCTCGCGCGCGTAGCGGTTGACGATGGACGTCAGCGCCGCGCGGAAGCCCTCCTCGTGGGTGCCGCCCTCGGCCGTGTTGATCGTGTTGGCGAAGGTGTAGACGGACTCGCTGTAGGAGTTGTTCCACTGCATCGCGATCTCGACGGCGATGCCCTCGCCCTGCTCCTCGAAGTCGATCACCGAGAGGTGGGCCGGCTCCTTCTTGGAGTTGAGGTGCTTGACGAAGTCGGACAGGCCGCCCTCGTAGTGGAAGGTGGCCTCCCTGGGCTCGCCCTCGTCGCCCTCGGCGAAGTCGGGGCGCTCGTCCCTGATGGAGATCGTCAGGCCCTTGTTGAGGAAGGCCATCTCCTGGAAGCGGCGCGCGAGGGTCTCGAAGTGCCAGGTCGTGGTCTCGAAGATGGTCTCGTCGGCCCAGAAGGTGATCGAGGTGCCGGTCTCGTCGGTCTTCTCGCCCTTGGCCAGCGGGGCGGTGGGCCTGGACTCGACGTAACTCTGGCGCCAGTGGTGTCCCTCGGTGCGGATCTCCACGTCGAGCTTGCTGGACAGCGCGTTGACGACGGAGACGCCCACGCCGTGCAGGCCGCCGGAGACCGCGTACGACTTGTCGTCGAACTTGCCGCCCGCGTGCAGCACGGTCAGGACGACCTCGACCGCGGGACGGTTCTCGCCGGGGACGTTCCCGACGGGGATGCCACGGCCGTTGTCGACGACCCGCACGCCGTTGTCGGCGAGCAGGGTGACCTCGATCCGGTCGGCGTGTCCCGCCAGCGCCTCGTCGACGGAGTTGTCCACGACCTCGTAGACGAGGTGGTGCAGACCGCGCTCGCCGGTGGAGCCGATGTACATGCCGGGGCGCTTACGGACCGCCTCGAGCCCTTCGAGAACGGTGATTGAGCTAGCGTCGTAGGACAAGTGCGAAATCCTCCTGCCGCGGACACGCGGCAGGGAGACAACATGTAGCCCCGCCGTGCCCGTCACCGTCGTGAATGCCCCGATGCGTTCACCCAGGGGAACCGGCATGCGCGCCGGGGGTGACACGCAAACGGACGTGTCCGGAATTCGATTTCATTCTAGCGGCTCAGAGCACATCATGTGGCATTGACGGCCTCTGGAATGGCCTGTCGCGCGACGATCATCGCCTTGAACATCCCCCTACGGGGACGGGGTCCGCCGCGCCAGAAGGGCCACTGATCCGTTTTCGGGCTTCGGATCAGCCGTACGTGTCGCCCGGGCCGCGACTTCCGGTGACGCGCAGGCCGCCGCTGGAGCGGGGACCGTTCTGCGGCCCACGAACTTTTACCTTTTGCACTGTTCCGTCCCCGAGTTCCTCATTCAATCGCCTGACGAGCGTCCTCGCCAGCAAACGCACCTGGGTGGCCCAGGCGGTGGAGTCGGCGACCACCACGACCTCGCCCTCGGCGAAGGTCTCCGGCTTGGTGTGGGCCGCCATGTCGGCACCGACGATCTCGTGCCAGCGACCGAAAACCCCGCCGATCGCGGCGGGCTGCTCCCAGCCGCGGTCGGACAGCAGGTCGGCGATGGCCCTGCCGAAGAGCTGGGGGTCACCGGAGTCCCTGCGCGCCCCCGACGCCCTGCGCCGCGGCTCGCGGCGGGGGAGCTGCCCCCGTCTGGCGGCGTCCGACTTGGCCTGGGCCAGCTTCTCCCTGGCCAGCGCGGCCCCCTTGGCGGCCGCGCTCCTCGCCGATCCGGCGGCCACTCCGTCCACCCCCGTACCGCCGGTACCGCCCGGCGCGGGTGCCGCCCCGGACGGCCCGCTCGGCGCGGCCTCCCGGCCCTCGCCGCCCCGCTCCTGACCACCTCGCGCGGCGCCGCGCCGTCCCGGCTCCGGGGCCCGCGGTCCTGGCACCGGGCCGCCCGCACCCTCTCCATCGTCATCGGACACGGGCCACGCCCCCCTCGGTCACGTCGAAACGGCTCCCGGCCAGCTCCCCCGGCACGTCGTCGGGGACCGCGGCGGTGATCAGCACCTGCTCCGCGGGGGCGACCATCTCGGCCAGGCGGCGCCTGCGCCTGTTGTCCAGCTCGGCGAAGACGTCGTCCAGGATCAGGACCGGGTCGCCGCCGTCGGCCCTGAGCAGGTCGTAGGCGGCCAGCCTGAGCGCCAGCGCGAACGACCACGACTCGCCGTGGCTGGCGTAGCCGCGCGCCGGCAGCTCGCCCAGACCGAGGAACAGGTCGTCGCGGTGCGGGCCGACGAGGGTGACGCCGCGTTCGAGCTCGGTGGCGCGGACCTCCAGCAGGCAGGCCCGCAGCCGCTCCGCCAGCTCGGCGCGATCGGTCCCGGCGTCCGGGGGCAGGGTGCCGCGGTACTCCAGCCCCGCGGGGGCGGAGTCGGGCGCGAGCGAGGCGTACGAGGCGGCGACCAGCGGGCGCAGCGTCTCGACCAGCTCCAGCCTGGCCGCGAGCAGCTCGGCGCCGTGCGTCGCCAGGTGGGCGTCCCAGACCTCCAGGGTGCTGAGCGGGTCTCCCGCCCCGGCCTCGGCGAACGCGGCGTCGCTCTCGGCCCGCCGCGCGCTCCGGCTCCGTCCGGAGCCCCGCCGGGCCTGCGCGGCGGTGCGCAGCAGGGCGCCGCGCTGCTTGAGCACCCGGTCGTAGTCGGCGCGCACCCCCGCGAACCTGGGCGTCCTGGCCACCAGGAGGTCGTCGAGGAACCGGCGCCGCTCGGAGGGGTCGCCCTTGACCATCGCGAGGTCCTCGGGGGCGAACAGGACCGTGCGCAGCAGGCCGACGACGTCGCGGGGGCGGGAGACGGGCGAGCGGTTCAGCCTGGCCCGGTTGGCCCTGCCCGGGTTGATCTCCAGCTCGATCAGCGCGCGCCGGTCGTCGCGCACCACCGACGAGCGGACGATCGCCCGCGCCGCGCCCTGCCGGACCAGCGGCCCGTCGTTGGCGACCCGGTGGCTGGCCTGCGTCGCCACGTATCCCAGCGCCTCGACCAGGTTGGTCTTTCCCATGCCGTTGGGCCCGACGAAGGCCGTGACCCCCGGCTCCATGCCGAGGTCGACGGTTTCGTAGGACCGGAAGTCGGTCAGGGAGAGATGGGCGACATGCACCCCAGGAAGATTAGTCGGCCCCGCCCGTCACCGGGGCACCCCGCGTCCGTACGGCTCGCGCCCTGTGGAAAAGGTATGGCGCGAGCCGCGAGGGGACGGCGGGTCAGCCGGCCGTCTCGACCGGGGGGGTGACGTCGGCGCCGGGAGAGTCGGCGCCCTTCTCGGCCGCGCCCGCCTTGGAGGTGACCGCGTGGCCGCCGAACTGGTTGCGCAGGGCCGCGACGACCTTCATGGCCGGCGAGTCGTCCTGGCGGGAGGCGAACCTGGCGTACAGGGCGGCGGTGATGACCGGCAGCGGGACCGCGTGCTCGACGGCGGCCTGCACCGCCCAGCGGCCCTCGCCCGAGTCCTGCGCGTAGCCCTCCAGCTCCGCCAGGGACGGGTCCTCGTCGAGCGCGCGGACCATCAGGTCGAGCAGCCAGGAGCGGATGACCGTGCCCTGCCGCCAGCTCTTGAAGGAGCCGGCCACGTCGGTCACGATGTCGGAGGCCTCGAGCAGCTCCCAGCCCTCGGCGAAGGCCTGCATCATGCCGTACTCGATGCCGTTGTGGACCATCTTGGCGAAGTGGCCGGCGCCGACCGTGCCGGCGTGCACGAAACCGTCCTCGCCCTCGGGCTTGAGGGTCTCGAAGATCGGCATCACCCGCTCGACGTCGGCCTTCTCTCCGCCGACCATGAGCGCGTAGCCGTTCTGCAGCCCCCAGACACCGCCGCTCACGCCGCAGTCGACGAAGCCGACACCCTTGGCGGCGAGCTCGGCGCCGTGCTTCCGGTCGTCGACGTAGTGCGAGTTGCCGCCGTCGACGAGGATGTCGCCGGGCGACAGCAGGCCGCCGAGCGCCTCGACCGTGGCCCGGGTCGGGTCGCCGGAGGGCACCATGACCCACACGGTGCGCGGCGCCTGGAGCCGCTCCACCAGCTCCTCGAGGCCGGAGACGTCGCTGACCGCGGGATCGCGGTCGTACCCGATGACGTCGTGGCCGCCGCGGCGCAGGCGCTCAGCCATGTTGCCGCCCATCTTGCCCAGCCCGACCATGCCGATCTGCATACGAGACCCCCTTCAGGGTTTCATCATTCACCTACGCCAGACGTGCCCGCGCAAGCCTTACCAACTCGGCGTTCCCGCCGACGGGGTCACCCACAGGGCTGTGGAGGACGTCCTCCAGGCCGATGCGCGTGGCGAGTCCAGACTGCCCCGCCTCGTCCAGGAGAATCCAGGCGGGGTCCCCTTCACCGTGAAGCAGTCGCGGACCGGGGACGCCCAGCTCGGCGAGGCGGTCCAGAACGGCGCGTGCCCGGGAGACGGCGGTTTCCGCGGGGCCGCCGAGGATCTCGACGAGCACCCGCACACAGTCCAGGCCGGTCGCGGCGAGCGCGTCGGCGTCGTCCACCGACCAGACCCCGGCCTCCACCCCCACCCCGAGCCGTCGCAGATCATGCCACAGGGCGTCGAAGCCGGGTTCGGAGAGGTTCACCGAGGCGAAGTCCGGCAGCTCGCCGGGGGCGAGCGCGGCCCAGCCGCGGACGGCGTCGCGCCGCGCGCCCACATCCCCGCCGGTTATCCACAGCCCGGTGCTCACCCCCACGGGGAGGCCGGGGCAGGCCTCGCGCACGGCGCGTACGGCCGCCCCGATGTGGGCGGCGCTGAGCGACTCGCTGCCCGCCTCGTCGCGCGGATGCAGGTGGACGGCGTCCGCACCCGCCCCACGCGCCTCACGGGCCGCCTCAGCGAGCTCCAGGGGGGTCAGGGGGAGGGCCGGGTGGTCGCCGGGCCTCCTGGCGCCGTTCAGGCACGCCTTGAGCCACGTCGCCTCCTCCCGCCGCCCCGCCGTCCCATCGCGCGTCTCCGCGCCCGCGCCCGCCGCCGTTCCCGGCGCGGGATCACTTCCGGGACCCGTCGGGGGATTCACCGGGTGATCCCCCGCGCCGGGCCGTCGCGGGGCCTCCATCAGCTGGACAGGCGGATGGGCATGATCAGGTAGCGGTAGTCGGGAACACCGCCGTCGTCCGCGGGCTTGCCGCCGGTGAGGATGGCGGGCTTGGTGGACGTGGTCATCTGCAGGCGGGCCACGTCGGAGTCGATCGCGCCGAGCCCCTCCAGCAGGAACTGGTGGTTGAAGGCGATGTTGATGTCGTCGCCCTCGAAGTCGACGGGGAGCACCTCGACCGCCTGCGCCTCGTCGCCGCTGCCCGCCTCCAGGACGACCTCGTCGCCGCGGAAGGCGAGCCGTACGGGCGTGTTGCGCTCGGCGACCAGGGCCACGCGCTTGACGGCCTCGACGAAGGCGGCCGTCGGCAGCTCCGCGCGGGCGGAGAACTCCGTCGGCAGCAGCGAGCGGTACTTGGGGAACTCGGGGTCGAGCAGCCGGGTGGTGGTGCGGCGCCCCGCGCTGGAGAAGCCGATCATGCCCTCGCCGGTGCCGCCCGCGGAGCTCATCGCGATCTCGACCTCGGCGCCGGTCCCGCCCAGGGCCTTGGCCGTGTCGGCGAGAGTCCTGCCCGGGATCATCGCGATCGCCGAGAAGTCGGGCTGGCCCGGCTGCCACTTCAGCTCCCGTACGGCGAGGCGGTAGCGGTCGGTCGCCGCGAGCGTGACCGTGTCGCCCTCGATCTCCACGCGAACGCCGGTGAGCATCGGCAGGGTGTCGTCCTTGCCCGCGGCCACCGCGACCTGGCCGACGGCCGAGGCGAACACGTCGCTGCCCACCCGGCCGGCGGCGGGGGGCATGGTCGGCAGGGAGGGGTAGTCCTCCACAGGCATGGTCAGGAGTGTGAACCGGGCGCTGCCACAGGTGACGACCGCCTTGGCTCCCTCCACCACGAAATCCACAGGCTGCGCGGGGAGCGCCCTGGTGATCTCGGCGAGGAGCCTGCCGGAGACGAGCACCACGCCCGCCTCGCCCGTCTGCAGTTCGAGGGTCACCTCGGCGGAGACCTCGTAGTCGAAGCCCGAGAGCTTGAGCTGCCCGTTCTCCGTGACCTCAAGACGCATGCCGGCCAGCACCGGCACGGAGGGACGCGCCGGCAGGCTGCGCGCCGTCCATGCGACCGCCTCAGCGAGCACGTCTCGGTCGACCCGGAACATCACGTGGATCCGCCTCCTGTGTGTCGAGCGCCATCCGCTCGGTGCCTGGGGTTCAAGTGTTCACTGTCGCGCACCTGCGCTCCCTCGGAACCCCTCTTATGGCTCTTGGGTTTCCTAGTTAGAGATACAAGTGGCCTTCGTATTAGGGGCTGTGGATACTGTGGAAAGCCATTGTTTCCGCAGGTCAAGTGCTGTTTTTTCATCCACCGGGGCTGTGGGTGGAGACTGTGGACAACTCTTGGGGCTGGGGAGAACCTCGGAGTACACACAGGCCGTCCCCAGATTCGGTGCCCTCTGTCCCCAAGTTTTCCACGAGGTTTCCCCAGGTTATCCACGGGGTAGGAGGTCGTTTTGTCCTTGTGGAAAACTCTCCCCACAGGACGTCCCCAGGTTATCCACGAGTTGTCCCCAGGTTGTCCCCAAGTTCTCCCCAGGGTTGTCCACATGCGCCGAACAACGTTCGGACCAGCGGGTTTCCGGATGATCATGGTTCGACGCCCCGGAGCCTCCCCGGCCCCCACGAACCGTTGATCCACAAGGTTTTCCACAGCCTGTGCATCACGGGGTGAAAAACCTCATCATCCATTGCGGGACTGCTGCTTGATCCGGGTCGTCAGCTCGTTGACCTGGTTGTAGATCGAACGGCGCTCGGCCATCAGGGAGCGGATCTTCCGGTCGGCGTGCATGACCGTGGTGTGGTCGCGGCCGCCGAACTGCTGGCCGATCTTCGGCAGCGACATGTCGGTCAGCTCCCGGCACAGGTACATGGCGATCTGGCGGGCGGTCACCAGCACCCGTGAGCGCGACCCGCCGCACAGGTCGTCGATCGACAGCCCGAAGTAGGCGGCGGTGGACGCCATGATCGTGGCGACCGTTATCTCCGATCCCGCGTCCTCGGTGATCAGGTCCTTGAGCACGACCTCGGTGAGCTGCAGGTCCACCGACTGCCGGTTCAGGCTCGCGAACGCGGTCACCCTGATCAGGGCGCCCTCCAGCTCGCGGATGTTGGTCGAGATGCGGCTGGCGATGTACTCCAGCACCTCGGGCGGCGCGGCCAAACCCTCCTGGATCGCCTTCTTGCGCAGGATCGCGATCCGGGTCTCCAGCTCGGGCGGCTGGACGTCGGTGATCAGACCCCACTCGAACCGGTTGCGCAGCCGGTCCTCCAGCGTGACCAGCTGTTTCGGCGCCCGGTCGCTGGAGATGACGATCTGCTTGTTGGAGTTGTGCAGCGTGTTGAAGGTGTGGAAGAACTCCTCCTGCGTCTGCTCCTTGCCCTCCAGGAACTGGATGTCGTCCACCAGCAGGATGTCCACGGCCCGGTAGCGACCCCGGAAGTTGTCGGCCTTGTGGTCGCGGATGGAGTTGATGAAGTCGTTGGTGAACTCCTCCGAGCTCACGTATCTCACCCGCGCGCCGTCGTACAGGCTCTGGGCGTAGTGGCCGATCGCGTGCAGCAGGTGGGTCTTGCCCAGGCCCGAGTCACCGTAGATGAACAGGGGGTTGTACGCCTTGGCCGGGGCCTCGGCCACCGCGACCGCCGCCGCGTGCGCGAACCGGTTGCTGGAGCCGATCACGAAGGTGTCGAAGGTGTACTTCGGGTTCAGCCGGGCCGGCTCCCCCTGCGTCCGGCTCCCGCGGCCGTCCCACCTGTTCTGCACGCCACCGGCGCCGCCCGCGGCGGGCACGGGGGGCGCGCCGCGGTCGAACGAGTCGGGCTCGGACCGCGGCGGTGGCGGCTGCGGGGTGTAGCCGCGGCCGTATCCGGGACTCTGCTCTCCCTGCGCGGGCGTCTGCGAGGGCTCCGCGGACAGGTACGGCTGGGGAGACTCCTCGCCCTGCTGGTACGGGTAGGAGAACGGCTGTGCCTGTGGATAGTCGGTGGACGGCTGCGCGGGCTGGTTGCCCCCCGGATAGGGGTGCTGGAGCCCGGAACCCCCGTGGTGCTGGGGCGGAGCGGGCTGTGCATAACCCTGCCGGTCCCCGCCGGCCTGTGCATAACCCGGCGGCTGGGCCTGGGGATAAGCGTCCTGGCGGGGGGTGAGCCCGGACTCGGGGCCCGCGGCGCTGGGGTCGACCATGACCGCAACCCGCATCGGGCGGCCGAACTCCTGGGAGAGCGCCTGGCTGATGAGCGGACGAAGCTTGTTCTCCAGGACATCTCTGGCGAAATCCGTGGGTGCGGCGAGCACCACGGTGTCGTTCATGAGACCGAAGGGCCGGGTCATGTTGAGCCAGACCCGCTGCTGGGACGGGACGTTCTCGTTCAGGGAGTTCTCAAGAGCCCTCGCCCAGACCGCGCTGAGGTCCGTTCCGTCCATGGTCCGGCTCCCCTCCTCCCGACGCGGCCCCGCTGGCCCACCGCGATCTGTTTATCCACAATGGTGGCCGCCGGGCGCACCGGATCTCGTCGTTGTCCACATGCCGGGAGTCCCGTGGCCCCGTCGTGGGCGCCATACGAAATCCACATCGAATCCACAGGCTGTGCACAGCCCGTTACCTGCGGTCCGACGCGTCCTCGCAGCGGAGAGAGGGTCTGGAAGGGCCGACAGTAGCCCTGTCCACAGCTGTGTACAAGACGTTGTCCACAGCCTAGTGGCGTACGGGAGGGACGGAGCGCACATCCTGTGGACGGCGAGGCGCCGGTGGATAACGTGCCTGTGGAAACGTGGATAACCTGTGTGTGCGTGCTTCAGAACACTCTCCGGTTTGACCTGGGACACGCCTGACCCGTAACGTACGACGGTCGGCTTGCCACGCGGCGGCTATTTCGCATGCCCCGCATCCGGCAAGCCAGCCACTGTCGAGCGTCCCCATGTGCTGGGGATGCGTCTTGAGCCTGGAGCCCACTCGTGAGCAAGCGTACTTTCCAGCCGAACAACCGCCGTCGTGCGAAGACCCACGGCTTCCGGCTCCGCATGCGCACCCGCGCCGGCCGCGCCATCCTTGCCGCTCGCCGTCGCAAGGGCCGCGCCGAGATCTCCGCCTGACGCATCCGTTGCGCCCGGTTCGCCGGGCCTAGGCAGTAGCGCCCGTCGCCCGCCGGCATCGCTGCCGGCGGGCGACGGGCGTACCTGCCCAGGGTCACCAAGATCTCTCGTGCTGCCGTCCGGGTCCCGCATGCGCCGGGGCGACGAGTTCGCCGGCGCGATCAGAAGGGGAAGCCGAGCAGGCCGCCCCACCCTGGTCGCGCACCTTGGCATGCGCTCTGACAGGGATGCTCCCCCCCTGGTCGGATTCGTGGTGAGTCGTGCCGTAGGAGGCGCGGTCATCAGAAATCGGGTTAAACGTCAGTTGAGACACCTCATGCGAGACCGTCTCGACCGGCTTCCGAGAGGTAGCCTGCTGGTGGTACGCGCCAATCCACCGGCCGCGTCCGCGCGAAGCGAGCGCATCGCCGCCGAACTCGACGTCGCGCTGGATCGTTTACTCAGGCGGCTGGAGCCCCCTGGGGCTCGCATGGATGGGCGATGATGACGGCGCAGCAGACCGCTGGAATTTCTCCGGCTGCCAGGATCCTGATGGCTCCGATCCGGTTCTACCGGGCCTTCGTGAGTCCTCTGCTGGGTCCCCGTTGCCGCTTCCACCCCTCGTGCAGTGCCTACGGCCTCGAGGCCGTGGCCGTTCACGGCGCGCTGCGCGGCACATGGTTGACGATCCGGAGAATCGGGCGTTGCCACCCATTCCATCCCGGAGGCTTTGACCCGGTGCCCTCGCGCCCGGGCCGGTCCGACGAAACGCAAGGGAGCTAGCTCGGTGGAGCTGTCCTGGCTGAACTGGCTTTACACAGCCGTCGCCCATGTAATCACCTGGATTCACCAGGGCTACAGCACCTTCATCCCGAAGGACAACGGGCTCAACTGGGCGCTGACCATCATCACGCTCACCGTGCTGATGCGGCTGCTGATCTTCCCGCTCTTCCTCAAGCAGATGCGCTCGTCGAAGAAGATGCAGGAGCTGGCGCCGAAGGTCCAGGAGATCCGTAAGCGCTACAAGAACGACAAGCAGCGCATGAACCAGGAGGTCATGGCGCTGTACCAGGGGCAGGGGGCCAACCCGCTGGGTGGCTGCCTCCCGATCCTGGCGCAGTTCCCGATCTTCATCTCGATGTTCACCGTGCTGCAGGCCATGGCCGCGGGCCAGGCCAAGTTCGGGATGTCGCAGGACCTCGTCAACAGCGCCCGGGCCGCGCACATCTTCGGCGCCCCGATTCCCGCGACGTTCTTCACGAGCTCGGCCGACATCCTCAAGCTGGACGCCGACCCGATCGTCACCAAGGTCGTGCTGGCCATCTTCGTGGCGGTCAGCTCGCTGACGACCTTCCTCACCGTCCGGCAGAGCGTGACCCGCTCGATCGCCCAGATGCCGGACAACCCGATGGCGCAGCAGCAGAAGATCCTGATGTACGTCTCGCCGCTGTTCGCGATCTTCTCGCTGAACTTCCCCCTCGGCCTGATCCTCTACTGGGTCACCACGAACGTCTGGACCCTCGGCCAGCAGCACTGGTTCTACAGCCGTAACCCCTCCCCGGTGGTCGACGCCAAGGGCAACGTCACGACTCCCGAGCCCAAGCCGAGCCTGCTGAGCAAGGTCAAGAAGACCGCCCCCGAGCCTGAGGCGCCGCCCGTGCCGGAGGCCAAGGTGATCCGACAGCAGCCCACCCGCCAGCCCCGCAGCAAGCGGACCGGTAGCAAGAAGTCCTGACGTCTCATCCCGACAGCACGAAGGAGTGGCCGGACGTGACCGAGGCCGAGGCCGAGAAGGAGCCCGCGAAGACGGCTCCCGATCTCGCCGCCCTGGAGCAGGAAGGCGAGATCGCGGCGGACTACGTCGAGGGTCTGCTCGACATCGCCGACATCGACGGTGACATCGACATGGATGTCGAAGGCGATCGCGCCGTGGTGTCGGTCGTCGACATCAAGGGCGGCGACCTGGTCGGCCCCAACGGCGAGGTGCTGGAGGCCATCCAGGAGCTGACCCGCCTCGCGGTCCACCGCCAGACGGGTGAGCGCTCGCGCCTGATGCTCGACATCGGCGGCTACCGCGACCGCCGCCGGAGCGAGCTGAGCGAACTCGGCACCAAAATCGCGGCGGACGTCAAACGGAACGGCGAGCCCAAGTCGCTGCAGCCGATGACCCCGTTCGAGCGGAAGATCGTGCATGACGCCGTCGCGGCGGCGGGCCTGCGGAGCGAGTCCGAGGGCGAGGAACCCCGCCGTTTCGTGGTGGTGCTTCCCGTTTAGCGCCGCTTGGTGATGGCGTGGGCCGGCAGAGGCCGCCGCCCCCGGTTCCCCGGGGACGGCGGCCTTTTTCGTGGACCGCTCTCGTGGCCCGCTTTGTGAGGCCTTTTCGTAGCTCGCTTCGTTGCCGACGCCGTACGGCCGTCGCGTCCCGGAGACCTCTGCCCGCCGTGTCCCGGGATCCTGCTTTGCGGCGCCGGGAAGGCCGTGACTCTCACCACATGATCCGTCCGATACCGTCCGCACGCGTCGCACGGCATCGTGTCCCGCGTGCCGGCTGCGGCGTCGCCACCCCGTGCTGTACGACGGCGCCGAAGCGGGCCGTTAGCCTTGAGATCGGCCTGACCCCGATATCTCCGAGGGAAGAGTGAGCATCGAGTGAGTGACCAGATCCCCGAACCGCCCGAGGTCGCGCGCGAGGTGTTCGCCGGCGACGCCTGGGCCAGAGCGGAGGCCTTCGCGGAGCTGCTGGCCGGTCCCGGGGTGGTGCGCGGGCTGCTCGGCCCGCGGGAGGTGCCGCGCATCTGGGACCGCCACCTGCTCAACTGCGCGGTGATCGCCGAGGCCGTGCCCGCCGATGTGCGCCTGGTCGACATCGGTTCCGGTGCCGGCCTGCCGGGCCTGGTCCTGGCGATCGTACGGCCCGACATCACCGTCACCCTCCTGGAGCCGCTCCTTCGCCGGACGGTCTTCCTGGAGGAGTGCGTGGAGTCGTTGAAACTCGACAACGTCGAGGTACTGCGCGGCCGGGCCGAGGAGTTCGCGGGCAGGCGGGAGTTCGACGTCGCCTCCGCCCGCGCGGTGGCGCCGCTCGATCGCCTGCTGAAATGGGCGCTGCCCCTGCTGCGCGAGGGGGGTGAGCTGCTGGCCATGAAGGGCGAGCGTGCCGCCGAGGAGTTGGCGGACGCCGAGCCGCAATTGCGGGCGAGTGGGGTGCAAACCGCTGAGCTTACATCGGTCGGGCACGGTAAGGTCGAGCCGCCCGCAACTCTCATCCGAGTGGTCGCCGGTCGGGCTCCCGAAGGAGCACGGAAGGCCTCCCGCCGGAAGGATCGTGCCTCGCGAGGCAGGTAAGCGCGAGGTCACCAGGTAAATCGAGCAAAGCGAGTACGAGGCCAGTGAACGACCGTTCGAGTGCGATCGCCAGCGCGAGGAGCGGTCTCGGCTGGCCCGAGGTTCCCGCCGTTTTGCCCCATGGACGCCTTTCCGGTCTGGGCTGGCCGGCAGCGGCACCCGGTGCCGTAGTCAGGCCGGTTGAAAGGAAGACGACCGTGACCCAGACCCCCCTTAATCCCGGCGACTCGCCGCTGGTACGAGAGGCACTCAGCTCAGTGGTTTCACGTGAAACATCGGCCCAGAAGTCCGCCGCCGCCCCCGGAGGTTCCACCGGGGTCCGGGACGGTGACTGGCCCCGCCCTTCCAAGACCCGGATCTTCACCGTCCACCACGTCGGTCAACCTGGCGGCGGCGCTGTCCATGCACGGCCAGCGGGTGCTCGTGGTCGACCTCGACCCCCAGGGAAACGCCTCGACGGCCCTGGCCGTCGAGCACCGCGGTGACGTACCGGACATGTACAAGGTGCTCGTGGAGGACCTGCCGCTCGCGGAGGTCGTGAAGGAGGTCCCGGACATGCCGGGCCTCTACTGCGCTCCCGCCACGATCGACCTGGCCGGTGCCGAGATCGAGCTGGTCTCCATGGTCGCCCGCGAGGCCCGCCTGCAGCGCGCGCTGGCCGCGTACGACGCCGTCGAGTTCGACTACATCCTCATCGACTGCCCTCCCTCGCTCGGCCTGCTGACGGTCAACGCGCTGATGGCCGCGAACGAGCTGCTGATCCCCATCCAGTGCGAGTACTACGCGCTGGAAGGCCTCGGCCAGCTGCTGAGGAACGTGGATCTGGTCCGCGCCCACCTGAACCCCACGCTCGACCTCTCCACCATCCTCATGACGATGTACGACGGGCGCACCCGCCTCGCCTCCCAGGTCGCCGACGAGGTTCGCTCCCACTTCGGCGCGACGGTGTTGAGCACGCTGATCCCCCGAAGCGTGCGTGTCTCCGAGGCTCCGAGCTACGGTCAGTCGGTCATGACGTACGATCCGGGCTCCAGTGGCGCGATGGCCTACATGGACGCCGCCCGCGAGATCGCTTACCGCGGTGCGGCCGTATGAGCACCGCGAGCCCCGTGGCCGCGGCCACGGGTATGTCAGGGAGTGCGACACCTTGAGTCTCGGGAGGGGCAGTGAGTAAGCAGCCGAGAGGGCTGGGCAGGGGACTGGGGGCGCTCATCCCCACGGGGCCGGCCGCCGTCGCGGAGACGCCCGTGTCGATGACCGTGACCATGGTCGCCCCCGAGCCGGTGGTGCCGGAGCAGCCGGGCCCCAAGCCGGTCGTGGGAGCCTACTTCCTCGAGATCCCCGTCGACGACATCGCGCCCAACCCGCGCCAGCCCCGCGATGTCTTCGACGAGGAGGCCCTCCAGGATCTGGCCGCCTCGATCAGCGAGGTCGGCCTGCTCCAGCCGGTCGTGGTACGGGCCACGGGTGAGGGGCGTTACGAGCTGGTCATGGGCGAGCGCCGCTGGCGCGCCTCCAAGCTCGCCGGGCTCTCCGAGATCCCCGCGATCGTGCGGAACACCCAGGAGGACAAGCTCCTGCTCGACGCGCTCATCGAGAACCTCCAGCGCGAGCAGCTCAACGCCCTGGAGGAGGCGGCGGCCTACCAGCAGTTGCTCGACGACTTCGGCGCGACCCACGAGCAGCTCGCCTCACGGATCGGCCGTTCCCGCTCGCACGTGACCAACACGCTGCGCCTGCTGAAGCTGCCACCCGGGGTGCAGCTCAGCGTCGCGGCCGGGACGATCAGCGCGGGCCACGCCCGAGCCCTGCTCCGGCTGGACGATCCCGCGGCCCAGGAGCATCTCGCCCGCCGGATCGTGGCCGAGCTGCTCTCGGTCCGTGCGGTCGAGGAGATCGTCGCCGTGGGCGACGCCAAGGCGGCCCCGGCACCGGCTCCGCGTGCTCCCCGGGCGAAACCCGAAGAGGAGCCCGCCCTCCGGCATCTGGCCGACCGTCTCTCCGACCGCTTCGAGACCCGGGTGAAGGTCGACTTCGGTCGTCGCAAGGGGCGCATCGTGGTGGAGTTCGCGACCATCGACGACCTGGAGCGCATCATCGGCACGATGGCTCCGGGCTCGCTGCAGGCGATGGAAGGATGATCGAATCGGCTCCGGAAGCCCGGGAAGGCGAGTCCGTGGCGCACTCGCCGGGGCGGTGAATCTCTCCCGAGGCCCCTTCCGGGATGGCTGCCTTCCGGGATGACCCCCGGCGGCCGACCTTCCCGGACGGTTCCCCGACGACGAACGGCCTCCCTGTTTCACGTGAAACAGGGAGGCCGTTCGCGTTCTCCCCGGCTCGCGTGTACCGGTCGCTCCCGCGTGCTCGGTCGTTCTCCCCGGCTCCCCCTCTGGTTCAGCTGGTTCGACCGACTCTCCGCCCCCCGCTCCGCCGGTCCGCCTTCCCTCGGCTGCTTCCCTCCCATGCGCAGCCCTTTCCCGCGCTCGGCCTTCCCACGCTCCCGCTTTCCCTGCCATCCGTGCCCTTCCCGCATCCAGGCGCCCGGGACTTCCTTCTTCTCCGTTCATCGCCCTGTGCTCGCCGCACGGCGTTGCGATGATCGACTGGGCCCCTGCCCCTCAAGATGCGTTCAACACGCACGCATGCGCGGTTCCAGGGGCGTAGAGCCCGCTTCGACGAGACCGTCGCGCGTGGAGTGCCGCATCCCGGCGGGGGCTTTCGTGTGGCTGGCGGTCGACCGCATCTCACGGCCGCCTCGTCGGGTGGTCCCGCTGCCGGTCATCGTGGAGGCGGCGTCGTTTCACGTGAAACATGAAGCGGTGGGATGCGCGAGCCGGACCTCGGCAAGGTGGACCGGCGAAGCGGGGGCGAAGCCCTCGCCCATGAAGAACGGGCGAGATCTTGACGTACGGGAGAAGGAGGCGGCCCGGAGACAGCGGCCGGTGTTTCACGTGAAACGTCACCGTCTCTGGAGCCAGGCCGTTTCACGTGAAACAGACGTCGTTCAGGAGCCGAGGTTCTCCTGGACGGCGAGACGGATGTCGGCGACGAAGGCGTCGACGTGCTCGGGGGTGGTGTCGAAGGCGGTCACCCAGCGGACCACGTTCTCGGCCGCGTCCCAGACATGGAAGAGATAGCGCTGCTGCAGTTCCGCGATGGCCTTCTCGGGGAGGGCCGGGAAGACGGCGTTGGACTGCACGGGATAGCGCAGGGAGACGCCCGGGAGGTCTGCGACGCCGTCGGCCAGGCGGTGGGCCATGGCGTTGGCGTGGGCGGCGTTCTCGCGCCAGAGGTCGTCGGTGAGGAGGGCGGTCAGCTGAGCGGAGACGAAGCGCATCTTGGAAGCGAGCTGCATCCCCTGCTTGCGTAGGAACAGCGCCGGGGAGTCCAGCTCCGGGCGGAGGACCACGAGCGCCTCGGCACCCATGGCGCCGTTCTTGGTGCCCCCGAAGCTGAGCAGGTCCACCCCCGCGTCCGTGGTGAGGGAGCGGAGTGAGCAGCCGAGTTCGGCCGCCGCGTTGGCCAGCCGGGCGCCGTCCATGTGCAGGAAGAGGCCGTGCGCGTGCGCGAACTCCGCGAGTTCGGCGATCTCGTCGGCGGTGTAGCAGGTGCCGCACTCGGTCACCTGGGAGATGGAGATGACCCTGGGCTGGGAGTGGTGCTCGTCCCCCAGCACGGACAGCTGGCCGCGGACGTCATCCACGGAGATCTTGCCGTCTTCGGTGGGAAGGGTGACCAGCTTGGCGCCCAGCACGCGTTCCGCGGCACCGCACTCGCTGGTGCTGATGTGGGCGGTGGCCGGGCAGAGCACCGCGTCGTACGCCCGCAGCACGAGTCCGAGGCCCACCACGTTGGCGCCGGTGCCGTTGAACATCGGGTAGGCGGTCGCGCGTGCGCCGAACTCGGCGCGGAAGGCGTCCTCCATCGCGGTGGTCCAGGCGTCCCCGCCGTAGGCGAGGGCGTCTCCGGTGTTCGCTTCGAGGATGGCGGTGATAACCGCAGGATGCACGCCCGCGTGGTTGTCACTGGCGAAGCTCTTGGGGAATGGGGTGGAGGTCAGCACACGGCCAGCGTAGGGGGAGGCCCGGCCCGCCCGCCGACCAGGCCCGCCGGGTCCGTCCGCCTACCAGTCCCGCCGAGCCGGCCCGCCGGCCCGGCACCATGCCGGCCCGGCCCGCGCCCGCGGTGTGGTTCACGCGGGGGAGCCGGGCGAGAGGTCAGGCGCCGCGGGCGGCGGCCTGTTCCAGGAGAACGCGGCAGAGGGTGCCGAGGTCCTCCCCTGCGGCCTCGGCCGCCATGGGGAGAAGGGACGTCTCGGTCATGCCCGGGGCGACGTTCACCTCGAGGAAGTAGGGCAGGCCGTCCGCGTCGACGATCAGGTCGGTACGGGAGATGTCCCTGAGGCCGAGGGCGGTGTGCGCGGTCACGGCCATCTCGGCGCAGGCGTCCGACGCCTCGGGCGACAGGCGTGCCGGGGCGAAGAACTCGGTGTGTCCGGCGGTGTAGCGGGCCGCGTAGTCGTACACGCCCTCGTTGGCGACGATCTCCACGGGGGGCAGTGCCACCGGCCCGCTCCCGAGGTCGACCACGGAGACGGCGACCTCGACCCCCTGGATGCAGCGCTCGATCAGCGCGGTGTCGCCGTAGGCGAAGCAGCCGACCATGGCGGCGGGGAACTCCTCGGCGCTGCGGACGATCGACGCGCCGAGCGCCGAGCCGCCGCGGGACGGCTTGACGAACAGGGGAAGGCCGAGGCGGTCCACGATGCGGGCCAGCACCGCGGAGGCGCCGAGGTCGTGGAAGGTCTCCTTGGGCAGCGTCACCGACTCGGGGGTGCGCAGCCCGACGGAGCGGACGACGGTCTTGGCGGTGGGCTTGTCGTAGGCGACCCGGCAGGCGTCGGGGCCGGCGCCGACGTACGGGACGGAGAGGAGTTCGAGGACCGAGCGGATGGCGCCGTCCTCGCCCGCCCCGCCGTGCAGGGTGACGAAGACCGCGTCCGGCGGGTCCGCGAGCACGGCGGGGACCAGCGACGCGTCGGTGTCGCGGGTCTCCACGGAGACGCCCGCGCCGCGCAGCACCTCGCTCACCCGGCGGCCGGAACGCAGCGAGACCTCCCGCTCGTAGGAGAGCCCGCCCGCCAGGACGAGCACATGGCCCAGGTCACTCATCCGACATACCTCTCGTCAAGGCCCGCTCCGAGCCTGTCCTGTCGCTCTCGTCACGCGCGGTCCGGCTGTCCCGGCGAACCGGATCGATCACCGCGCACCGGCGCAGGAAGTCACCGTACGGTACCGGCGGGGAGGAGCTCATGCCGGAGGCGCCCCGTGGCACGGAGCACCTACCGGACGGCGGGGTGTGGCGGGGTCACGCGAGGTCGGGTCCCGGAGTGTCGATCCCGGCGCGCTCGGTGGGCGAGCCGGTCCCGAAGGTGTCGCGGACGCGGAGCTCCTGCCCGATCACCCCGGCCAGGCGGCGGACGCCCTCGCGGATGCGCTCGGGCTCGGGGTAGCAGTAGGAGAGCCGCATGTGCCGCGCGCCGCCGCCGTCGGCGAAGAAGCCGGTGCCCGGTACGAAGGCCACCCGCTCGGCGACCGCGCGGGGCAGGAGCGCCTTGGAGTCGAGCCCCTCGGGGAGGGTGGCCCAAACGAAGAACCCGCCACCGGGGCGGGTCCAGGTGACGCCGTCGGGCATCAGGGCCTCGAGCGAGGAGAGCATGGTGTCGCGGCGCTCGCGGTAGAGCTCCCTGAACGACTTGATCTGCTCGCGCCAGGGCTGGGTGGCGAGATACTGGCCGACGGCCAGCTGCGTGAAGGAGGAGTGCGACAGCACCGCGGACTCCATCGCCAGCACCAGTTTCTCGCGGATGGCGTGCGGGGCGAGGGCCCAGCCGACCCGGAAACCGGGGGCCAGGGTCTTGGAGAACGAGCCGAGGTAGACGATTCCGTCGGCGTTGTCGGCGCGCAGCGTCCGCATGGGGTCACCGTCGAAGCCGAGCATGCCGTACGGGTTGTCCTCGACGATCAGCACGTCGGCCCGCTGGCAGATCTCCAGGACCTGCTGCCTGCGGGCGACGCTGAGCGTCACGCCCGCGGGGTTCTGGAAGGTGGGGATCGTGTAGAGGAACTTGATCCGGTTGCCCGCGCTCTTCAGGGCGTAGATGGTCTGGGCCAGCGACTCGGGGATGATCCCCTCGCTGTCCATCGCGATGTGGATGACCTTGGCCTGGTAGGCGGAGAACGTGCCCAGGGCTCCGACGTAGGAGGGGCCCTCGGCGAGCACGACGTCACCCGGGTCGATGAAGATCCGGGTGATCAGGTCGAGGGCCTGCTGGGAGCCGACGGTCACGACGACGTCGTCGGGGTTGGCCTCGATGCCCTCCATCCGCATGACGTCGCAGATCTGCTCGCGCAGGTGCGGGTCGCCCTGCCCCGAGCCGTACTGGAGCGCGACCGGGCCGCGCTTGGCGATCAGGTCGGCGACCAGCTCCCCCACCACGTCCAGGGGGAGGGCGGTGACGTACGGCATGCCGCCGGCGAGCGAGACCACCTCGGGCCTCGACGCGACGGAGAAGAGAGCTCGCACCTCGGAGGCGACCATCCCGGTTGCCCGTGCCGCGTAACGGTCGACATAGGCGTCGATGCGCGACCCTTGGGTGGGGGCGATGGTCTGACCGTGTTCGTTGTCCTGGGGCACGGTCCACCTCCTAGGTAGTGTGGAGCGCAAAGCGCTCATACTAGAGAAACCAGGTTACGTCAGGGGCTGCAGTCGTCTGCGTGTGGGGACGGGACCTCCTGAAACCAGGACCCGCACTGGGCTACGATGCCAGCTGGAGACGCCGTTTTCGCGCGTTTTTCGCCATGGCTTGCACTCGTCTCGCCAGGATTGGGGCCAACAGGTGTCGCGTCGGCTGGCAAACGTCACCCTCGACAATCTCGACGACCTGCCGCGCCGCTGCCGCCGGTGCGTCTTCTGGGAGCTCGATCCCGTCAACGCGGACCGGGCCGTGAAGGTCGGTGATCCGGGACTGGAGAAGGAGGCCTGGATCTCCTCCACCCTGCTGGAGTGGGGAAGCTGCGGAAAGATCGTCTATGTGGACGGGGTGGCGGCCGGCTTCGTGCTCTACGCGCCGCCCCACTACGTGCCGCGCTCGGTGGCCTTCCCGACCTCTCCGGTCAGCGCGGACGCGGTGCTGCTGATGACCGCGCACATCATCCCGGAGTTCTCCGGGGGCGGCCTGGGCCGGATGCTGGTCCAGGGCGTGGCCAAGGACCTGACCCGGCGCGGGGTGCGGGCGATCGAGGCGTTCGGCGACCTGAAGTGGGAGCAGCCGGGCGCGTGCCTGATGCCCGCCGACTACCTGCTCTCCGTGGGGTTCAAGACGGTCCGCCCGCACCTGCGTTTCCCCCGCCTCCGCCTGGAGCTCAAGAACGCCGTCTCGTGGCGTGAGGACGTCGAGGTGGCACTGGAGAGGCTGCTCGGGTCGATGAGTCCCGAGAGGGCCCTGCGGCCCGTCTGAGACCATCTGGAGCCCGTACGGCACGCTGTGGGGGACGAACGCGCCCTCCGGGGTCCGTAAGCACCCCTCCGGGAGTCTCGCGAGCCCCCCGGCGCGTGCCGGCAGCCCTGGGTGTGTGCCCTGTACGGGTACCCGGTGCATGTGAAAGCCCCCCGCGGTGGGGCGGGGGGCTTTCAGTGGGTGGGTGTGCCGCTCGGAAGCGGGTGATACGGGCGGACGCCGTGGGGGGCGGCCGACCCGCAGGGGGCCTAGATGATGCCCTCGAGCTCGCGAAGCAGCATGGCCTTCGGCTTGGCGCCGATGATCTGCTTCACAACCTCTCCGTTCTTATAGACGTTCAGAGTGGGAATCTGGAGTACGCCGTAGTTTGTCGCCGTTGTCGGATTCTCGTCGACGTTCAGCTTGACGACGGTGAGCTTGTCGGCCTGCTCACCGGCGATCTCCTCCAGGATCGGCGCGACCTGGCGGCACGGGCCGCACCATTCGGCCCAGAAGTCGACGATCACGGGCTTGTCGCTCTTGAGGACGTCGGCGTCGAAGCTGGCGTCGGTCACGTGCTTGATGGTGCCCAAGGTTCCTGCTCTCCCTCTTGTCCGAGGACGTGTTCCTGATGACGTTGCTCATGGGTGACCGGTGTGCGCACGGTGCCGTCCGGCGGGGGTGCGACGCGCGCCCGAGGCCTGCCTCGCGGGGGCGTCACACCCGGCCGTGCACCCTGTCGTCACACGCCGTCGTCACGCGCCGTGGTGCTCGGCCAGCCAGCGCTCGGAGTCGAGCGAGGCGGCGCACCCGGTGCCGGCGGCGGTGATCGCCTGGCGGTAGGTGTGGTCGACGACGTCACCCGCGGCGAAGACGCCCTCCAGGTTCGTGCGCGTCGAGGGCGCCTCGACCTTGATGTAGCCCTCGTCGTCCAGCTCCACCTGGCCCTTGACCAGCTCGGTGCGCGGATCGTGGCCGATCGCGATGAACAGCCCGGTGGCCGCCAGCTCCGCCTCCGCGCCGGTCTTGAGGTTGCGTACCCGCACCCCGCTCACCTTGTTCTCGCCGAGCACGTCGACGACCTCGCTGTCCCACAGGAAGTGGATCTTCTCGTTCGCGAACGCCCGATCCTGCATGATCTTGCTGGCGCGCAGCTCGCCACGACGGTGCACCACCGTCACCGAGGCCGCGAACCGGGTCAGGAAGATCGCCTCCTCCATCGCGGTGTCCCCGCCGCCGACGACCACGATGTCCTGGCCGCGGAAGAAGAACCCGTCACAGGTGGCGCACCACGACACCCCGTGGCCCGACAGGCGCTTCTCGTTGGGCACGCCCAGCTCGCGGTAGCCCGAGCCCATCGACAGGATGACGGACGTGGCGTAGTAGGTGTCGGTGGCGGTCTTGACGACCTTCGGGTTGGCGGCCAGGTCGACCTCGACCACGTCGTCGGCGACCAGCTCGGCACCGAACCGCTCGGCCTGCTTGCGCATCCCGTCCATCAGGTCCGGGCCCATGATGCCGCCGGGAAAGCCTGGGAAGTTCTCCACCTCGGTGGTGTTCATCAGGGCGCCACCGGCGGTGACCGACCCCTCGAAGACCAGCGGATTCAGCTCGGCACGCGCGGAGTACACCGCGGCCGTGTAACCCGCGGGTCCCGACCCGATGATGATCACATTCCGGACGTCCATCAGCGCTCGCGCCTCTCCCTCTGTCGATGCCACCGGCGTCAACAGATCCTAGGCGCCGCTGATTCCCGCCCGGCGCGGTGACGGATCCCCCGGTGGAACCCGAAAGCCCGGCACGGACGAATCCATGCCGGGCACCCACGGTGGAAGCGAGGGTTTTGGCAGCGGATCACCCGCCGCGGATCACCCCGGGATCCTTGTCACCGGTCTGTCACCGGTCGTCCCTCGGGATTCTTGTCACCGGTCATCCCGGGTGTTTCGCCGCCGGCCGTCCCGGATGGCCTGTCGAGGTCACCCGGGACGGCACCGCCGGTCACTTCCAGCGTGCGAGGCCTGGCTTGCGCACGTCGTCACACTGCGGGCCCACGACGTGGACGCGCACCGTGTTCTTGGCCTGGTCCTGCCAGAAGAGCAGGATGTTGGCCTCCTGCCCGTTGTAGAACCCCTGGTCCACGGCGAAGGGCGAGATGCCGACCTGCGCCGAGACCTGCCGGACACACTTGTCGATCCCCGAGTTCTCGGTCGTCCCGAGGATGGTCCCGGGACCGATGTAGTCGA
Organism: Streptosporangium sp. G12; assembly: GCF_052983175.1. Classification (NCBI taxonomy): domain Bacteria; kingdom Bacillati; phylum Actinomycetota; class Actinomycetes; order Streptosporangiales; family Streptosporangiaceae; genus Streptosporangium; species Streptosporangium sp. G12. The sequence goes on from NZ_JBRIQO010000014.1 coordinate 213,668, forward strand.
GCAGCGAGCCGCGAAGCTCGGCGTCGGTGTAGTTGTAGTTGCTGTCGGTCAGCGCGTACTGGATCGTGTCCGCCGGCGCGGACTGAGCGATGGGCGCCGGGGCCGGGCCGGACGCCGTCAGCGTCCCGGTGGCCAGCGCGGTCGCGCCGATCACCGCCGCCGCCACGCCCGCCGCCGCGGCGGGCATCGCCCACCGGCGCCGCAGGTTCGCGCCGCGACGCCTGGCCGCGGCCGCCGGGACCACGGTGCCGTCGTCGCCGACGACCCCCAGCCGCACCGGCTCGAGCTCAGGCTCCTGCTGCGGGAGCGGGGCCCGCAGAGGGGTCGTCTCCCATGGCGCCGGTTCTGCGGGAGAGGACGTCTCCCACGGCGCGTCACGCATTATGTCGTCCCAGGCCGGTGCTTCCACCAGGCCCACTCCACCTCCACGGAAGCTGTCTGCCTCAGCGGCCAGTGCGCGGTCGATCCTCAGCGCGACTCCCATCGGCATCGCCGGTGTAGGAGTCGCCGCCAGCACCTCACGAACTGCCGCGAGGTCGGCGAGGCTCTCACCACAGGGATCGCAGATCGCGAGATGCTCGCGTACCCGCATGGCCGTGGCGGCGTCGAGGAGCCCCTCGGCCAGTTCGGCCAAGATCTCCAGGTCGTAGTGCGTATCACCCGTCACGAAGTTCTGCTCCCTTCGCGGATGAGACGCGAGACAGGTCTGATCGGTTCCGTAAATGGGAAAGAATCGGGGCGAGTTTCGCCCTTCCGCGCGCACACCGGCTCTTCACCGTGCCGCTCGGCACCTCCAGCACCTGGGCCGCGTCCTCGACCGAGTAGCCCATCATGTCCACGAGGACCAGCGCGGCGCGCTGGTCGGAGGGCAGCAGCTTCAGGGCCGCCGAGACCTCCATGGACACCTCGCGCTCGGCCGTCTGGTCGAGCACCGGGGTCTCGCGCTCCGCGGCCTCGACGAGCTCGTCGTCGGCCACCGGGCGCACCGATTTCCTGCGCATGCGGTCGAGGCAGGCGTTGACCACGATGCGATGCAGCCACGTGGTCACCGCCGCCTCGCCGCGGAAGCTCCCGGCCTTGCGATAGGCCGAGACGAAGGCGTCCTGAACGGCGTCGGCCGCCTCATCGGGATCGCCCAGCGTGCGCAGGGCGACCGCCCACATGCGGTCTCTATGTCGCTTGACTATTTCACTGAAGGCGTGCGGATCCCCGGCGATGTGCCGGGTGAGCAGGTCGGCGTCGGACACGGGGGCCTTCGCCGTCTGCTCGTCCGCCGCTGGCGGGGTCTCGGGTGGGGAATTCACAAGGAGAGTCCTGCTATACCGATCCGGGGAGAACACCTCTACGGGATAGATGGTGCCACGGATTCTCCGATGATCTGTAAGAAGCCGGGTAAAACAGATCAAATCGGAGCGGTGTCACTTGGTCGCGAGGACCTTCATGTCCAGCACCTGGCCGCGGAACTTCCCCTGGTAAGTGGGCATCTTGGTGAACCAGACGAGCACGTAGCGACCCTTCTTCGGGCTCTCCGCGGTGAACGTCTTCTTGCCGGAGACTCCGTTGATCTTCTGCAGGACGGACAGGTCGTCGAGCTGGGGGGAGTCGCCGACCCTGAGTTCCACGGTGCCTCCCGAGGTGCCGCCGAACTCCACCGTCACCTGCTTGACCGGGACGCTCTGGCCCATGTCCAGCAGGAGGCCCACGCCCGTCTTGAGCCGGCCGAAGTCGGCGGAGTCGTACGACTCGGAGTGCCAGTCGGTGGACTCCTTGCCGTCGGTCGCGTTGACGGCCAGCTCGCCGCGCTCCTCGTTGTCGCCCAGCGGGTCGAAGCCGGTGACCGAGGAGGGCTTCACCTCCCGGGTGCCGACGGCCGCGGTCGGCGTGGGCGTGGTGCTCTCCTCGCCGGGCGCCGGAGTGCCGGCGTTGCCGATGCTGCGGCCGAGCGTCCAGGCGCCCAGGCCGACGGCCACCATCACCAGCAGCACGACGACGGTCATGGCGACCTTGTTGACCATGCCGCCGCCCGTCTGGCGGGGCATCGGGCGGTGCTGGTTCTGGTGGTGGTGCTGGGGAGGGGGCGTGTGGCGCTGGGGCGCCGCGGTGTCGATGCCCTCGGAGCGGGAGGCCGCCACCGGCAGCGCCGTCATGGGCATCGGCGTCGGCATCGGCAGGGGACTGGGCCGCGACACCGAGGCCAGGGCCTCGGCGACCTCGGCGGGCGTGGTCAGCGGTTCGAGCCCGCGCCTGGTCTCCGGCAGCAGTGCCCGGCAGACGATGGCGTCCAGGTAACCGGGGACACCCGCGGTGACCTGGCGCGGCGTGCAGAAGTGCCCGTCGCCCATGGGCGCGACGGGCAGGCCGCCGCCGTCCTGCTCGTCGCCCGGCCAGTGGCCGGTCAGCCCGGCGTACAGCAGGCGGCCGAGGCCCTCGGCGTCCTCGCGGGCGGGGTCGTCGCTCGTCACGTCGTCCAGGACGGCGTCGACTCCCAGGCCGAGCAGCTTGACGGTGCTGCCCGCCGTCCACACCAGGTGCTCGGGGGTGAGGCAGAGGTGGGCGAGGTTCGCCTCGTGCGCGTGGGCCAGCGCCTCGGCGGCCTCGGCGACCATCGCGGCGGCCCGCTCGGGGTCGAGCGGCCCGTTCGCGATCATGTCGCCGAAGGACTCGCCGCTCACCCACTCGCTGACGACGTAGGAGTGGCCGTCGTCCTCGGTCGCGTCGAAGACCTGGGTGAGGCGGGGGTCGGTCAGCCGGCTGGCCACCCTGGCCGCCGTGACGACCTCGTTCAGGCGGGGGAAGTCGGGATCGAAGGTGTGGACGGCGACGGGCCTGGCGAGCACCTCGTCGATGGCCTTCCACAGCGTGGCGCCGCCCGACTCGTGGACGCGGTCCTCGAGCCGGAAACGCTCGGCCAGCTTGGTGCCGGGCTCGACGGCGGGGGAACTCACGAGGACCCCGTACCTGAGAACACGACAGCACCATGCCCGGTCAGCACATCACGACACATCACACGATGCTGGGTGGATCCGCCCACGCCCTCCTGCTTCCATTAGCCGCATGTCACCACACGCGTCGCACCATGGTAGTCCCGCGCCGGTTCCGCCCGTGTTCGTCTTGTCAGACGTTTGAGACAAGTCTTTGGGTTACCGGCCTACCCGTCCTGCCACCATTCCAACGATCGAACTCACCTCGGGGATGCGCATCCGGTGGGCGATCGCCAAGTAAAGAACCATACCGAGTCCGCCGCCCACCGCCAGCATGATGGCCGCGCTCAGCGCGTCCAGCCCCGTGAGCTCCTGCGTGAGCCACAGAACGCCGAGCGCGAGCGCCGCCGAGGGGAGCGCGGCCACGTACATCCGGGACAGCCCGGCGGCCACCCTGCGCCCCGCCAGGCCCCCCACGCGGCGCGCCGCCAGGATCCAGGCGACCGCCGCGCCGACCACGTAGGCGACGGTGAACGCGAAGGCCAGGCCCATCACGATGTACCGGGGGGGCAGGGCGTAGTAGGCCGTGAGGCTGAGCGTGGCGTTGACCGCCACGTTGCCGAGGGCGAGGAAGGCCGGGGTGCGGGTGTCGCCGAAGGAGTAGAAGACGCGCAGCAGCAGCTGGAAGATCGAGAACGGCACCAGCGCCAGCCCGAAGACCTGCAGCACGTTGCCGATGTGGACCGCCGAGTCGACGGTCATGTTGCCCCACGAGAAGATCAGCACGGTCACCGCGGGGCCCAGCACCATCAGCAGCAGCCCGGCGGGCACCAGCAGCACCGACACCAGCCGCACCCCCGAGGCGAACTCCTCGCGGACCGTGTCGAGCTGCCCGTCGGCCACCCCCCGGCTCATCCTGGGCAGCATCGCGGTGATCACCGAGACCGCGATGATCCCGTACGGGAGCTGGAAGAACTGGTAGGCGTAGGCGTAGGCCGAGTTGCCGGCACCGGGCGCGCGCTCGCCCGCGCCCGAGGCGAGCTTGGTGGTGATCAGGAAGCCCAGCTGGCTGATCCCGACGTAGGCGAAGGTCCAGGACGCGGTCCGGCCCATCTCGCCGAGACCGGCGTTGCGCAGGTCGAACCGGGGCCGGAAACGGAAGCCGACCCGGTGGAGCGCGACGATCAGCACCACGCACTGGGCCACGATGCCGGCGGTGGTGCCGAGCCCGAGCAGCAGCAGGTCGCCGTCCGTCACGGTGTCGATGTCGGTGCCCGACCCGCCCAGCTTCACGTAGTAGACGATCGCGACGCCGATCATCACGATGTTGTTCAGCACCGGCGCCCACATGGGCGCGGCGAACCTGTCACGGGTGTTGAGGATCGCGCCCGCGATCGCGCCGATCCCGAAGAAGGCGATCTGCGGCAGGATGTATCGAGCCAGGGTGACCGCGACCTCGGTCTTCTCCGTGCCCCAGTCGGCGCTGTAGAGGCCGATCAGCGGCCTGGCCAGCGCCACCGCGACCAGCGCCATCAGCGTCAGCGCGACGACCCCGAGGGTCATCAGGCGCTGCTCGTAGGCCCGGCCGCCGTCGGGGTCCGACCGCTGCCGCCTGACGATCATCGGAACCACGACGCTGCTCAGGATCCCGCCGATGAGCAGGTCGAACAGGATGAGCGGGATCGTGTAGGCCACGTTGTAGGCGTCGCCCAGCGCGAAGGTGCCGATGGCCGCCGCGAGCACCGCCGTCCGGACGAAGCCGGTGACGCGGGAGACCATCGTCCCCGCCGCCATGATCGCGCTCGCGCGCAGGACCCTGCTCATGCGCTTTCCTTCGCTAGGTGCTCGGAGCGCCGGGCGCTCACGATTCGGTGCCGGCGGGCTCGCGCTCGCGCTCCGGCGGCGGGGCGGCCGCGGGACGGCGGCCTCCCCTGCGGCGCAGGACGCGCAGGACGACGGCCGCCAGCATCACCACGAGAGCCGCCCCCACGATCACCAGGGCGACCCCGGTGTAGCCGGTGGTCCGCACGGTCAGCTCGATCGGCTTGCCGTACTTGCGGCCGTCCTCGGTGGTGAGCTGGACCGTCACGGTCGTCTGGCCGCTGGACCTGGAGGTCATCGGGATCCGGATGGTCTGGTTCTGGCCGCCGCGGATCTCCAGCCTGTCCTCGTACGGCTCGATCTTGAGCAGGTCGGGCTGGTCGGAGGTCACCTTGAGCCGGACCGCGACCGCGACCTCGCCGGCCTCGCCGCTCAGCTCGTTGCGCACGCTGATCGGCACGTCGCCGTTGCTGCCGGCCAGGGTGCGCAGCCGCGACTGCTCGCTGCCGGTGATGTTGACCATGGCGATCCGGCTGTCGATCGCCTCGGCGACCTGCTGGACGTACGGCGTCGCGGCGCCGGTCCGGCCGCGCCACGCCGAGGAGGTCAGGCGCAGCAGCGCCAGGTCGAAGACGTCGAGGTCCTGGGCGGTGGTGATCGCGGCGGTCAGGTCGGCGCGGGCGCCGACGCGCTTGACGCCGGTCAGGTACTGCTTGGGGAGTTCCAGCTTCCGGTCCTGGTCGGTGTAGGTCAGGCCGGCCCGCGGGACCGGGGGGACGCCCTTGGCGCGCTTGACCGTGTCGAGCGTGACGGGCGCCAGCCAGGGCAGGGTGGCGGCCGTCTCGATCAGATCGGTCACGTACTCCGGATCGGGGTCCCAGCGGCGGTGCGGGACGGCGATCACCGTCCTGGCCGGGGCGCCGGGCTCCGAACTGATCATCGCCGTCTCCGCGATGAACCGCTGGCGGTTCGCCAGCGCCGCGCCGGGGGCGGAGGTGTCGGCGCCGACCGTCTCGCTCAGCGCCGCGTCGGCGACCAGGGCGGTGACCGGGCCGTTCACGCTCTCCAGCGTCGCCGAGGCGTCGGGGGTGGTGACCGGGGGCGTCACCGGCGGCAGGTTCGACACGTTCAGCAGCACGGTGCCGACGCCGCCGGTGGCCAGCAGGTCCAGCCCGTCGTAGTCGATCAGGCCGCCCACCGGCCAGTTCACATTGGTGATCACGTCGCGGCCGAGGGTCTGCCTGGCGACGATCCCGGCCGCGGCGATCCCGGTCCCGGTGGCGTCGTCGACGCCGTTGTGGGCGAGGGCCGCCACGTCGGGGTCGCCGTACGGGGTCGCCACCACCGGGTGGTCGGCGACGGCCTCGCGGAAGTCGTTCAGCCACTGGGCGGTCTCGGGGGTCGCGGGGCGCTGCTGGGTGCGGTCCTTGACCCTGACCGCGTGGGGCTCGCCCATGGCCCGCGCGTCGTCGAGCAGGGCGGGGTCGACGATCCAGGTGAGCCCCTTGGCGGACGACGTGTCCTGGGCGATCTTGAGCAGGTCGCCCAGCCGCTTGCCGGGGGCCATGGCCGCGGGCAGGCCCTCGTCGACGAAGGTGGAGTCACCGGCCCGGCGCGGCTGGTCGACGATGGGCAGCACCGTGGCGAGCCGGGTGCGGGCCACCCTGGTCTCCCTGGGCATGTAGGTCACCGTGGTGCGCAGGGTGCCCTGCTGCCCGAAGGCGTTGAGCACCTCGACCATGACCGGGTAGACGCCGAAGCCGGAGAACTTCAGCTCCTGCGGCGTGAAGGAGAACTCCCACGGCAGCTTGCCCGAGGGCGCGATCGGCGCCTGGACGAAACTCTCGCAGCACCACGAGTTCGGGAGGGTCTGTCCCGCCTGGTAGGCCTCCAGGTCGGCGCGCCGGGCGAACGGCTGGGGGGAGTAGTGCATCCGGATGCGCAACCCGTTCAGGGTCTCGGTGCCGGAGTTGACCAGGGAGCCGGACAGTTTGATCTCGGTGGTCGGGTCACGGGGGGCGTCGGGGCCGATCGCCTCCAGCACGACCTGGAGGCCCGCCCGGCTCACCGAGGTCGTCCGGGCGTTCGCCGTACCCGGAACGACCACGGCCGCGGGAACGAGCAGCGTGGTGGCGAGCAGGGCGAGGAGCGCGGCCTTGTGGATCACGTGCCGGCCAGGGGTCGAGTACGGCGCACGCCGGTAATGCTATGGCCTAACCGGCGAGAGGAAAGGTCGCCGGCTCCCTGCGGGAGCCGTGCCGGGTCAGGTCGACGATCTTTCCTGACACCAGTGTGAGCAGATGGTCGGCACGGATCAGGAGTGCCGTACGACGCTCCCCGGTGGGCACGTAAACGGGTGTGACGGTACGGGTGAGCCGCTCGTCCACCAGCACGGTGAGCGTGGCGGGCAGCAGCAGCGGGCAGACCAGGCCCGAGGCGTAGTCGGTGGCGGAGTTGACGGTGAAGGCCGAGGCCTGCCGGACCCGCCGGGCCTCCAGGATGCCTGCGACCACGCCGGGGCGCGGCGGGGAGCCGACGGAGGTGACGACCGCCACGGGTTCGCGGCCGATCCGCGTCGTGACCTCGAGGACCGTGACTCCCACGCAGATCTCGGGACTCGCCGACAGCACCTCGGGGAGTTCGTCCGAGCATGTCATCGCGCGCGGAAGGCGTACGATCTCATGATGGACCTGGTGTGCGAGGAGCCAGCGGTGGATCGCGAGCGCATCCTTCATGTGTGTGCTCCTTGCCTCGACGCACAGTCCCCGAGGTTCCCTGACCGACCGTAACCTGGTGATCGCTTCAGGTGTATCCCCGCAGGGGAACATGTTCCGTAACCGAAGGACCTACCCGGCTTGTCCCTTTCAAATCTGACCCAGAGCCAGCGCCACGGCATGAGCGAGCTGTTCCGGAAGATCGCACCCGTGGCGGACGAGCTCGGCGAGCTCTTCGCCGCCAGGGGATACCAGATCGCCCTCGTCGGCGGCTCCGTACGCGACGTCTTCCTGGGCAGGATCGGCAACGATCTCGACCTGACCACGGACGCGAGGCCCGAGACGGTCCTGGAGCTCGTCCGCGACTGGGCCGACTCCATCTGGACGATCGGCATCGACTTCGGCACCGTCGGCGTCCGCAAGGGCGGGTGGCTGCTGGAGATCACCACCTACCGCAGCGAGTCGTACGATCCCAAGTCGCGCAAGCCCGACGTGGCCTACGGCGACACGCTGGAGGGTGACCTGGCCCGGCGCGACTTCGCGGTCAACGCGATGGCGCTGCGTCTGCCGTCCCGCGAGTTCGTCGACCCGCACGGTGGCCTCGACGACCTGCACGCCAAGGTGCTGCGCACCCCGGGCCCCCCCGAGCGCTCCTTCGGCGACGACCCGCTGCGGATGCTCCGCGCGGCCAGGTTCGCCAGCCAGCTCGGCTTCGCCGTCGACCCGGCGGCGCTCGCCGCGATGGGCGCGATGGCCGACAGGATCGACATCGTCTCCGCCGAGCGCATCCGCGACGAGCTGGACAAGCTCATCGGCGGCGACCACCCCCGCGAGGGCCTGCGGCTCCTCGTCGAGTCCGGGCTCGCCGACCACGTGCTGCCCGAGGTGCCCAAACTCCGTCTGGAGATCGACGAGCACCACCGGCACAAGGACGTCTACGAGCACTCGCTGATCGTGCTGGAGCAGGCGATCGACCTGGAGGAGAGCGGTCCCGACCGGATCCTGCGCTGGGCCGCGCTCCTGCACGACGTGGGCAAGCCGAAGACCCGCCGCCACGAGCCCGGCGGCCGGGTCTCCTTCCACCATCACGAGGTGGTCGGCGCCCAGCTCGCCAGGAAGCGCATGGCGGAGCTGAAGTTCCCCAAGGACGTGGTGGCCGACGTCTCCCGCCTGGTGGAGCTGCACCTGCGCTTCCACGGGTACGGCACGGGCGAGTGGACCGACTCGGCCGTGCGCCGCTACGTCCGCGACGCCGGGCACCTGCTGGAGCGCCTGCACAAGCTGACCCGCGCCGACTGCACCACCCGCAACCGGCGCAAGGCCCAGGCGCTGTCGCAGACCTACGACCAGCTGGAGGAGCGCATCGCCCGGCTGGCCGAGGAGGAGGAGCTCGGCAAGATCCGCCCCGAGCTCGACGGCAACGAGATCCAGGAGCTCCTCGGCGTCCCGCCGGGCCCGGTCGTGGGCCGCGCCTACAGGTTCCTGCTGGAGATGCGTCTCGACCGGGGTGTCCTCGGCAAGGAGGCCGCCGCGGACGCCCTCCGCGAGTGGGCACGGGCGAACGGGGTCGACGGCCGGACCGGCGACGTGGGCGGTGAAGCGGGCGACGCCGGCGGTGAGGTGGACCCTGAACGGCGTCCCTGACCTCGGTGGCCCCGGTGGCCTCGGTGGCCTCGGCGCTCCCGGTCCTCGTCCCAGCCGGGACGGTCGCGGCGGTCCCGGCGGCCTTGACGAGATCGCGGGAACGGCCGGGGGCGCGGAGATCGCCCCGGCGGAGATCGCCCGGCTCGACCGTGAGCACGTGTGGCACCCCTACGCGGCCACACCCCAGCCGGTGGCGCCGCACGTCGTCTCCCGCGCGGACGGGGTGCGGCTGACGCTCGCCGACGGGCGCGAGCTGGTCGACGGCATGTCGTCCTGGTGGGCGGCCGTCCACGGCTACAACCACCCCCGGCTCAACCGGGCGCTGAAGGACCAGCTGGAGGACATGGCGCACGTCATGTTCGGCGGGCTCACCCACGAGCCCGCCGTGCGGCTGGCCGCCACGCTCGCCGCGATGACCGGGCTGCCGAAGGTGTTCCTCGCCGACTCGGGGTCGGTCGCCGTCGAGGTCGCGATCAAGATGGCGTTCCAGTTCACCGGCAGGGGACGGCTGCTCACGGTGAGGGGCGGTTACCACGGCGACACCTTCGGGGCGATGTCGGTCTGCGACCCGGTCAACGGCATGCACCACCTGTTCTCCGGCGTGCTGCCCGAGCACGTGTTCGCCGACCGGCCGCCGCGCGAGTACGACGAGGGTTACGCGGCCCGGCTGGCGGACCTGGTCGCCCGGCACGCCGGCGAGCTGGCCGCGATCATCGTGGAGCCGGTCGTCCAGGGGGCGGGCGGCATGCACTTCTACCACCCGGCCTACCTGCGGCTGCTCCGCGAGCTGGCCGACGAGCACGGCGTCCTGCTGATCGCCGACGAGATCGCCACCGGGTTCGGCAGGACCGGGGAGCTGTTCGGCTGCGACCACGCCGGGATCAGGCCCGACATCATGTGCCTGGGAAAGGCCCTGACCGGCGGCTACATGTCGCTGGCCGCGACGCTGTGCACCGAGCGGGTGGCCGGGGGCGTCGGCGTGCTGACGCACGGGCCGACGTTCATGGGCAACCCGCTGGCCGCGGCCGTCGCGAGCGCCTCCCTGGAGCTCCTGCGGGAGCGCCCGTGGCGCGAGGAGGTCGGCCGGATCGAGGCCGGTCTCCTCGCGGGCCTGGCCGGGGCCTCGGGGGCACCCGGGGTGAGCGACGTGCGGGTCCTCGGCGCGATCGGGGTGATCGAGGCCCGCGAGCCCGTCGACGTCCCCGCCGTCCAGGACCTCGTCATGCGGCACGGCGTCTGGCTCCGCCCGTTCGGACGGCTGATCTACGCGATGCCGCCCTACTCGATCGGCGACGACGACCTGGAGAGGGTCACGACGGCGATGACGGCGGCGGCCCGGTCACTGTGAGGGTGGCGACGGCGATGACGGCAGCGGCTCGATGACCCGGGCCGGCGTGACGATCCGGTAGATCACCGCGCCCGCGACGTATCCGGCGGCGATGACCACCAGCACGAGCAGCGACCTGCCGTCCGGCGGGAGCAGCGCCGCCGCCAGGGCCGCGGCCAGCACGTAGCTGCCGTTGAAGAGCATGTCGTAGATGGAGAAGGCCCGGCCGAGGTAGGCGTCCTGCAGGTCGCGCTGGACGGCGGTGTCGGCGCAGATCTTGATGCTCTGCCCGGCGATGCCGAGGACGAAGCCCGCGGCCGCGAACCCCCACTGCTGGAACGGCGCGCAGAGCGCCAGCGTCAGCACCCCGGCGGTGACCAGCATGGCCGGGACCCACCGTTCGATGCCGAAGCGCTCGGTGGCCCACGGCGTGACCAGGATGGCCAGGAAGTAGCCGACCCCCGAGGTGGCGACCACGATGGAGACCGCGTTCAGCGCGTCCTCGGCGTTCTCGGCGAAGTAGTAGCGCGACAGCAGCACGAGCATGGCCGTGCACATGCCGTACATGAACCGGTGGGTCGCCATCGCGCCCATCGCCGCGGCGGCGGCCCGGTGCCGGGCGAGGTGCCGCGCGCCGTCGGTCAGGCCGGTCAGCACGTGGCGCACGGCCTCGCGGGCCTGCGGCCGGTCGGGGTCGTAGGCGGGACCGAGCAGCCGCCTGCCCATGGTCATGGAGATGAGCGCGCTGAGCCCGAAGACGAGGCCGGAGACGACCAGCAGCACCGCGGTGCCACGGTGGTCGGAGCCGAAGACCGCCCGGAGCAGGTAGCCGGCGCCGATGCCCACGAAGGTGAGCACGGTGCCCGAGGTCGGGGTGACCGCGTTGGCCACCATCAGCCGGTCGGCCGGCACGACGTGCGGGAGCGAGGCCCCCAGCGCGGCCAGGAAGAAGCGGTTCACCCCGAGCACGCCGAGCGCGGCGGCGTAGAAGATCCCGTCGGGGGCGTCCGCGGCGACGAGCGCCGCCGCGGCGAGCAGCAGCGCCCCGCGGACCAGCGGCGCGATGACCAGGATCTGCCGCCGCGACCAGCGGTCGATGAACACCCCGACGAAGGGGCCCAGGATCGAGTACGGCAGCAGCAGCACGGCCAGCCCGGCGGCGATCTCCACCGCGCTCGTGCTCTTCTCCGGGCTGAAGAACGCGAACCCGGCCACGGCGAACTGGAAGATCCCGTCGGAGAACTGCGAGACCAGGCGGGTCGCGTACAGCCTCCGGAAGTCCCGACCTTCCAGGACCACGCGTAGATCGGATACGAATGACACGCGCTCAGCCTATGTGCGACGGCGATGGGCGGGCATCGGGAACATCCCTGATGGGGTAGTTGGACATTTCGTACCTTTGCCTACGTATCGCTTAGGGGGCGCGGTAAACCGACATGATCACGTACCCTCGGTCGAGTGACACCTGATGAACACGTTGTGCTCGTCGACACCGAGGGAAACGCGATCGGCACGGCGGCCAAGGCCACGGTGCACGGTCTCGACACTCCCCTCCACCTGGCCTTCTCCAGTTACGTGTTCGACGAGCAGGGGCGGGTCCTCCTGTCCCGCCGCGCACTGCACAAGATCACCTGGCCGGGGGTGTGGACCAACAGCTGTTGCGGCCACCCCCTGCCCGGCGAGCCGCTTCCCGAGGCGGTGACCCGCAGGCTCTCCCACGAGCTGGGCCTCGCGGCCGGCCAGGTCGATCTCCTCCTGCCCCGCTTCTCCTACCGCGCGGTCATGGACAACGGCACCGTCGAGCGGGAGCTGTGCCCGGTCTACCGGGTGCTCGTGACCGCGGAGGCGGCGCCCAACCCCGACGAGGTCGACGACGTCCGCTGGATGCCGTGGAAGGAGTTCACCGACGGGGTGCTCGGCGACCGTCTGGCGATCTCCCCCTGGTGCCGCGAGCAGATCCCCCAGCTGGCCGAGCTCGGCGCCGACCCGCTCGCCTGGCGGGCCGCCGACCCCGCCGATCTCCCGCCCGCCGCCCGCTGACCCGTCCGCGGCCCGCCATACCGGCGGCCGCCCTACGGCGAGAGCCCCCGGCCCGTGTGGGCCGGGGGCTCTCGCCGTCCGCTCGATCGTCGTGCGACGCCGGCAGGTCAGCGCTCGACCTCGCCGCGGATGAACTTCTCCACGTAGTCGCGCGCCTCGTCGTCGGAGTACTGCTCCGGCGGTGACTTCATGAAGTACGAGGAGGCGGACAGGATCGGGCCGGAGATGCCCCGGTCAAGGGCGATCTTGGCGGCGCGCACCGCGTCGATGATGATGCCGGCGGAGTTGGGGGAGTCCCAGACCTCCAGCTTGTACTCCAGGTTGAGGGGAGTGTCGCCGAAGGACCTGCCCTCCAGGCGCACGTACGCCCACTTGCGGTCGTCGAGCCACGGCACGTGGTCCGACGGGCCGATGTGCACGTCGGCCTTCTGCATCTCGTGCGGGATCTGCGAGGTGACCGACTGTGTCTTGGAGATCTTCTTGGACTGCAGGCGCTTGCGCTCCAGCATGTTCATGAAGTCCATGTTGCCGCCGAAGTTCAGCTGGTACGTGCGCAGCAGCTCGACACCGCGGTCCTCGAACAGCTTGGCCATCACGCGGTGCGTGATGGTCGCCCCGACCTGCGACTTGATGTCGTCACCGACGATCGGGACCCCGGCGTCGACGAACTTCTGGGCCCACGTGGGGTCGGAGGCGATGAACACCGGCAGCGCGTTGACGAACGCGACCTTGGCGTCGAGGGCGCACTGGGCGTAGAAGCGGTCGGCCTCCTCCGAGCCCACCGGCAGGTAGGAGACGAGAACGTCGACCTTGCTGTCCTTGAGGACCTGGACGACGTCGACCGGGGCCTCGTCGGACTCCTCCACCATCTCCCGGTAGTACTCGCCGAGACCGTCGTAGGTGGGACCTCGCTGCACCGTCACGCCGAGCGGCGGCACGTCGCAGATCTTGATCGTGTTGTTCTCCGAGGCCACGATCGCCTCGGACAGGTCACGCCCGACCTTCTTGGCGTCCACGTCGAAAGCCGCGACGAACTCCACGTCGCCGACGTGGTAGTCGCCGAACTTCACGTGCATCAGGCCCGGCACCCGGGCACCGGGGTCGGCGTCCCGGTAGTAGTGCACGCCCTGAATGAGCGACGTGGCACAGTTGCCTACACCGACAATGGCTACGCGCACCGAACCCATGGCACTCGCTCCCCTTTGTTCTCTCAGTGGTCAGTTCTCTTCCGGGGTGGCGTGCCGCCCCGTCGTGCCCGTCCCTGGCGCGGGCGCCCTGGACGTCTCATCTCGCGCGGGCCGCCGTTCCCCTTCCGGCGGCGATGCTCGCCGTTCGGTGGCGATCAGCTCATTCAACCAGCGCACTTCGCGTTCGACCGACTCCAGACCGTGACGCTGGAGCTCGAGGGTGTAGCTGTCCAGCCGTTCGCGCGTACGGGCGAGTGCCGTGCGCACGGCGTCCAGACGTTCCTCCAGCCGGCTGCGGCGACCTTCGAGAATGCGCAGGCGCACCTCGGCCTCGGTGTGCCTGAAGAAGGCGAAGTGCACGCCGAAGCTCTCGTCCTCCCAGGCGGACGGGCCGGCCTGGGTGAGGAGTTCCTGCAGGCGTTCCTTGCCCTCCGCGGTCAGCTTGTAGACGATCTTCGAACGGCGGCCGGGGAGCACGATGGCGCTGTCGGCGGCCGTGGTGGCCGCGGCGGCGTCGCCGTCTTCGACGATCAGCCCGTCGTTGAGCAACTGGCGGAGGCACGGGTAGAGGGAGCCGTAGGAGAACGCCCGGAACATGCCGAGTAGGGCGTTGAGCCGTTTGCGCAGCTCATAGCCGTGTAGCGGGGTCTCGTGCAACGACCCGAGCACGGCCAGCTCCAGCACGCCGCCACGTCCGCCGGCCACTGGAAACCACCACCTCTCGCGTCGATGTATCGAACCGATACATCGACAGGATACGTCCATTCAACATAAGGCTGCAATCAGCGACTTTCCCAAGAGGTTGGGAGCAAACCGCAAAAAGCCGTAGTCTGGCGCGTATGTGGTCACAGCAGGCGGTGGTGGGACACGGCCCCCGCGCGGCGTGGACCGCTTTTCAATGCCGGGAATCCCGCGTCAACGCGGGGGAGGTCTGCCAAGGTTGTTGCTCGAACCACCTGGCGATCTCGTTCGTCCCCGGGAATGGAGATCCACCCGAATAGGCCGGCTACCAGTGAGCCAAGGCGGCGAGGTCCCCGTTGATCAGGAGGTAGTCTCGCCCGCCTGCACGCCGTCATAGACCCCGATGACCAAACGAGGACGCGTGAGTTACAGCCACAGCAATGACCCGGAGCCGGACGGGCGCCATGAGGGCGCCGACGGATCGGCTCGCCAGGGGCGGCGCCGTCGCTCGAGCCCAGGAGCCGCTCCCCGTGCAGTTCCCCCCTCACAAAACCCCCAAACTGACGCGGGCTGGGATTCTTCCCGGCAGGCACCGCAGGCCCGGCCGCCGCAGAGAGCGGGAGCCGATCCCCGGACCGCGATGATGCCCCAGCCCGGCGGGATGCCCTACCTCGGCGGCGCGTCCCCCCAGCCCGGCGGACCGCCCCGGCGCGACGCGGGCGCCCCCGGCGCTCCCGGTGCTCCCGGCGGGATGCCCCCGCGCGGCCCCGGTGCCCCCGGCGAGGCGCGCCGCCGCGACACCGACCCGACCGGCCGCCGTGCCGAGGCCGCCTTCGAGGACACCCAGGCGATGCTCGCCGCCCAGGCGGGCGGCGGGCGTTCCGCCGGTCCGAGGCCGGGCGAGGGCGGGCGCAGGCGCCGCGGGCGTGGCGCGAGCGGTCCCGCCGCGGGCGGACCCGAGGGTCCCGGGGGTCCCGGAGGTCCCGGGGGAGGCGGTCCCGGCGGCGACGACGAGCCCGAGGCCAGGAGGTGGACGCGCTTCCTGCCCAACTGGAAGATCGTCATGGCCAGCTTCGTGGTGCTCAGCGCGGGCGTCTTCGGCATGATCGCGGTCGCCTACGCCAACACGCCCATCCCCAATTCCACGCAGGCCAGCGCGGACGACCGGGGCAGCGTGATCTACTACCGCGACAAGAAGACCCCGATCGCGCGGCTCGGCGTCCAGCGCGTCCCGGTGAAGCTCGCGCAGATTCCCCGGCATGTCCAGGACGCGGCGATCGCCCTGGAGAACCAGACCTTCCGCACCGACAGCGGCATCGACCTCGCGGGCATGGCCCGCTCGGTCTGGAGCACCGTCAGCGGCACCCAGCTCCAGGGCGCCTCGACCATCACCCAGCAGATGGCGCGCGGCTACTACGAGGGCCTCAGCCAGGAAGTCTCGATCCAGCGCAAGATCAAGGAGATCTTCGTCTCGGTCAAGCTGAGCAAGACGATGGAGAAGGACCAGATCCTCGAGGAGTACTTCAACCTCATCTACTTCGGTCGCGGCGCGTACGGCATCCAGGCGGCCGCGAAGACGTTCTTCAACAAGAACGTCGGCCAGCTGACCGTGCCGGAGGGCGCCTACCTGGCCGCCCGGGTCCAGAACCCGAACGCCTTCGACGTCCAGGAGCAGAAGGGCGACTACTCCGCGATCAAGTGGCGGTTCGGCGCCGCGCTCAAGAACATGGCGGAGATGGACCCCGCCGCGTACGGCAAGTACGCGGGGAGTTCCTTCGACGACCTGGAGTTCAAGAAGGCCAAGGTCGCGAACACCTACAAGGGTCTCAAGGGCTACATGCTCAACATCGTCCTGCGAGAGCTCAAGGAGCGGGGCATCAAACAGGAGGACCTGGAGACCGAGGGCTACAAGGTCTACACCACCTTCGACGAGAAGATGATGAAGGAGGCGCAGAAGGCGGTGAAGGCCCGCACCGCCGGCCTGGAGCGGACCATCCACGCCAGGCTGGCCTCGGTGGACCCGAAGAACGGCCGGGTGCTCGCCTTCTACAGCGGCGACGACTTCGTCAACGACTTCAACAACCGCGCGTTCGACTCCACCAAGCAGGCGGCGTCGGCGTTCAAGCCCTACGTGCTCGCGGCCTGGCTGGAGAACGACAAGTCGCTCGACAGCCTGGTCGACGGCATGCGGACGATCAAGATGCCCGGCACCACCCCGATCAGCAACTCGGGGAACCAGGCGTTCGGGCCGATCGACATGGTCAAGGCGATGGCCAGCTCGGTCAACACCGTCTTCGTGCAGATGGGCGAGGAGGTGACCCTCGAAGAGGTGGCGAAGATCGCCAAGACGGCGGGGGTCGGTGAGACGGCCAAGTACAACCCCTCCTACGGGGGCAAGAACGCGGTCGACTACGCGGTCCAGGAGCAGAAGTACCAGGTCACCATCGGCAGCGCCTCGGTCACCGCGGTCGAGCAGGCCGCCGGTTACGGGATCTTCGCCAACGAGGGCAAGCACTTCAACTGGCACACCGTCACCAAGGTGACCACGGTCGACGGCTCCCTCGTGCTCCCCGAGCAGGTCGTCGAGACGCAGGTCATCACCCCCGAGACCGCGGCCGACACGACCGTCGCGCTGCAGGCCGTCGTCAGGAGCGGCACCGGCGGCGCCGCCAACCTCGGCACGCGGCCGGTGGCCGGCAAGACCGGCACGAACAACGGCTACAAGGACGCCTGGTTCGTCGGCTTCACCCCGCAGATCGTCACCGCGGTCGGCATGTCCAACGACGTGCCCTACAACAAGGCCGGGACGCGCAAGCTCAAGGTCGACAAGTACGGCCTGCCGAACAGAAAGATCAAGGACGAGAACATCCTCTGGAAGGAGCAGCCCATGCCCGAGTTCATCGGCGGCGGCGGCACTCCGACCCAGATCTGGCACGACTACATGCAGGCCGTGACCGCCAAGGACGAGGTCCTGCAGTTCCCGCCGAGGGCCAACACCGGGACGCGGAACAACCTGGTCACGCCCACCCCGACGCCCAGCCCGACGCCGACGATGGACGACACCAACCCGTTCCCCGACGAGAACGGCGACGACGGCGGCTGGCCGAACGACAACAACAACAACGACGACGGCGGGCAGGGCGAGCCCGACGGCCGCGAGTGCCTGCCCTGGGACGGCTCGTGCGACGTCGGCGACGGCGGCGATCCGGGCAACGATCCGCCGAACGGCGAGCTGGAACAGAACGGCGCGCCGGGCGCGGTCGGCGCCCCCGGCACGCCGGCCGCGGCCCTGGTCCCGACACCTTCGGCGAGCGGACGGCGTCCCTGATGAAGAACCTCCTGTCGTCGCGAAGCCCGCTGCCCGAGTTAGGCACCCGGGCCATCCCGTACCTGCCCTTGGCCCTGTTCGCGGGGCTGGGGGCGATCCTGGCCTGGTTCTGGAAGTGGCCGTGCCGCGTCGACGGGGCGTGGAACCACGGGACCCTGCAGTTCACGAACTTCTGTTACACCGACATCTATCCCCTGTGGTGGAACGAGAAGCTCAACGAGGGCAAGATCCCCTATTTCGACTATCCGGTCGAGTACCCCGTCGGCATCGGCGGGATCATGGAGTTCTTCCGCCGGATCGTCACCCCGATGAGCGACCAGGGGACGGCGTTCTACGACCTCACCGTCATCCTCATGGCGCTCTGCCTGGTCGTCGGCGTGCTGCTGATGGCCACGCTGGCCGGTCCCGCCAGGCGCTGGGACGCGCTCTGGTACGCCCTGGCCCCCGCGCTGATCCTCACCGCGTACATCAACTGGGACCTGGCGGCCAACGCCCTCGCGCTGGGCGCGCTGCTGGCCTGGTCGAAGCGGAAGCAGTGGCTCGCGGGCATCCTGCTCGGTCTGGCGATCGCCACCAAGTTCTACCCGCTGATGTTCCTCGGCCCGCTGTTCCTGCTGACGCTGCGCACCGGCAGGTGGATGCCGTTCCTCAAGACGATCGGCGGTGTCGCGGGCGCCTGGCTCGTCGTCAACGTGCCGATCATGGTCTTCGCCTTCGACGGCTGGAAGAGGTTCTACGTCTTCAGCCAGGAGCGACCGGCCGACTGGGGCTCCATCTGGTACTTCTTCAACCAGAAGCAGTGGCCGATCCTCGGTGACTCCGAGCTCCTCGACAGGCTGGGCGTCATCTCGCTCGCCGCGTTCTGCCTGGCGATCGCCGTGATCACCCTGACGGCCAGGACCCGTCCCCGCCTGATGCAGCTGTGCTTCCTCACCCTGGCGGCGTTCATGCTGACCAACAAGGTGTGGTCGCCGCAGTACGTGCTCTGGCTGATCCCCTTCGCGGTGCTGGCCAGGCCGGGCTGGAAGCCGATCGCGCTCTGGCAGCTCGCCGAGTGCTGGTACTTCTTCGCGATCTGGCTGTATCTCGTCGGCATCCAGCCGGGCAACGAGGCCCTGGGCATCGCGGGCGACACCTACTTCACCGCCGTGTGGGCCCGCGCGATCACCATTCTGATCATGATGGCGTTCGTCGTACGGGACATCTTTGTCCCGGACAAGGACGTGATCCGCGAAGACGGGACCGACGACCAGGCGGGCGGCGTCTTCGACGGGGCACCCGACCGCTTCAGGCTCGCGCTCTCCTAGCGCCGGGCGGGGGCGTCCACCGGGCGTCCGTGCCCGGCGGGTCCGGTGAGTCCGCCGAGGTGGCAGGGGCCGGGCCGAGGGTGTTCGCCGAGCGCCCGGCGGGTCGGCGAGGTGGCAGGAGGCGGAGTGGGTCCGTTCGGGGGGCGTCCGAGTCTGGCGGTCCGCCGAGGTGATCCGGAACAATTCGACCTTGTGACCACTCCTTCCGCTCCCCCTCGCGAGACCCCTCCGCGCGACACCGCGACGGAAGGGCTGCTGCTCTGGCTGGCCTCCCGCCTGGGAATCGTCGTCCTGGTCGCCGTCGGCGCGCAGGCGCTGATGGAGGGGGACGCCGTACCGAAGCCGTTCCTGGAGCGCTGGCGCAACTGGGACGCGAACCTCCTCATCACCATCGCCGAGCACGGCTACGACGGCGTCCCGGGCAGCGAGCCCGACAGGGGGCTGCCCGCCTTCTTCCCCGGAATGCCGCTGATGCTCCGCGCGGTGCATCTCGTGATCGACGACTGGACGCTCGCCGGTCTGCTGATCTCCCTGGTGGCCGGTGCCGTCGCGATGGCGGCGCTCGCCAGGCTGGCCGAGTTCGAGGGGCCGGAGGGAACCGGCCGGCGCGCGGTGCTGGCGCTGCTGCTCTGGCCGATGGCGGTGTTCCTGTTCGCGGGCTACAGCGAGTCGCTCTTCCTGGCCTTCGCCGTCCCGGCCTGGCTCGCGGCGCGTCAGGGCCGCTGGCCGCTCGCCGCGGCCCTGGCGGCGGGCGCCTCCTGCGTGCGCATCACCGGCCTGTTCCTGGCCGTCGCGCTGATCGTGGAGTTCCTCGTCCGCAGGCAGCCCTTACGGCGGGTGGGGTGGCTGCTCCTCCCGTTCGTGCCGCCGGCGCTCTACTCCGCCTACCAGTACTCCCGCACGGGCGACTGGCTGGCCTGGAAGAGCGCGCAGGAGGCCGGCTGGGGGCGTCACATGGTCTGGCCCTGGGAGTCGCTGATCACGACCTTGAACGCGGCCGCGGGTGAGGGGCGAATGGCCTGGGCGTTCCGGATGGAGATCGCGGGGGCGATCGTCGGGGTCGGGCTCGTGCTGGTCCTGCTCTACCTGCGGAGGTGGAGCGAGTTCGTCTACGTGGGGCTCCAGGTGGGTGCCCTGCTGTGCTCCGCCTACTATCTGTCGGTCCCGCGCTCGGCGCTGCTGTGGTGGCCGCTCTTCATCCTCATCGCCAAGGCGAGCGGCGGGCCGGCGCCGTGGCGACGATGGATCATCATCTTCTACGCCCTGATCGTGGGCCCGTTGATGGCGCTCAATGTGTTGATCTTCGCCGACGGGGCGTGGGTGGGCTGAGCCGCGGGGGAAGACTCCCTACCCACTCTCCGGGAAAAGTAATCCCATGAAGTTATCCACAGGCTGTGGATCAATTCTCGTCCCGGAACCTCGCCCGAGCCTCCCTCGGAGCTTCTAGAGCTTCGTCCTGAGGAAGGCGATGTCCTCGGCCTGGCCGTCGAAGGGGGTCTCCACCACGATCGGGGCGTTCGCGCTCCGGCACACCCCCAGGATGAGCTCGGGATCGATCCGGCCCGCGCCGAGGCTCGCGTGCCGGTCGGCGCCGGAGTCGAAGGCGTCGCGCGAGTCGTTGCAGTGGATCAGGTCGATCCTGCCGGTGATCGCCATGACCCGCTCGACCACGTCCGCCAGGTCCTCGCCGCCCGCGTGGGCGTGGCAGGTGTCGAGGCAGAAGCCCACGTCGAAGCCGTCGAGCGCGTCCCACAGCCGGGCGACGCGCTCGAGCTTGCGCGCCATCGCGTTGCCGCCGCCCGCGGTGTTCTCGATGAGCACGGGGACCTCGTGCTCCTCCAGGCGCTCGAACACCTTGCGCCAGTTGTCGAAGCCCGTCTGCGGGTCGTCTCCGGCGCCGACGTGCCCGCCGTGGACGATCAGTCCCCGGGCGCCCAGCTCGGCCGCCGCCGCGAGGTGCGAGCTCAGCAGCTTGCGGCTGGGGATGCGCACCCGGTTGTTGGCGGTCGCCACGTTGATGACGTAGGGGGCGTGGACGTACACCTCCACGTCCGAGTCCTTGATCTCCCGCGTCTTCTCGCCGATGACCGGGGTCTTCCACCCCTTCGGGTCACCGAGGAAGAACTGCACGACCTCGGCGCCGCGCGCCCTGGCATGCGCCAGCGGGTCGTCCTGGTCGACATGAGCTCCGATAAGCGGCATGTATCCGAGAGTAGCCGTTTCAACGCCGAGGGCATGGGCAGTCGCAGGTCGCGCCCCACCGCCCGCCCCCACGGGCCAACCCCAAGGAGTTCCAAGTGGCTGCTCGCTATCGCAGAGGGATCAGTCTCATCGGCCTCATCTACATCCTGATCGGCATCTACGTCGCCTGGGTGTACGAGTACATCACCCCCGCACTCCTGAAGGACATCGCCGAGGCACTGCTCGCGGTCTTCCTGTGGTTCCTCATCCTGCTGGGCGTGGACCTGCGCCTGGCCGGCTAGCCGTTCCCCGCCCGCGTGCCGCTCGGCGGCCCGGCCCGCATGGCCTGGCCTCCGGCCCGGCCCTCGCCGGTGTGGCCCTCGTCAGGTTCGGGACCCTACGGGAGGAAACCCCCGTTGCGGATGCCGAAGGCCACACCGACGAACGAGGCCACGATGCCCACGATGTTCAGCGCGCGCTCCGGCGTCGTCGCGGAGACGTACTGGGAGTAGAGGCCGCCGAAGAACCCCAGCACCCCCAGGAACGACGCGACGGAGTGCGCCGCGGGGAAGAACCCGGCCACGAAGGCGATCAGCCCGCAGAGGATCGTGCAGACGCTCAGCGCGTTCTCCAGTGGGTGGCGCCGCCCGTCGCTGTTCAGCCTGAACCGGGAACGCCCGCTCCGGCCGTGCCCGGACACCTGCGGCATCCTCCCCGCCCCCTTTCCCGGTGAGGACGTGTCTCACCAGGACGTACCCGTTTCCCCTGATGGGGACGTGCCCGGCGAGGTGACGGCCCAACCCTTGCCGGACTGGTAGGCTGGCACGGCTACGTCGAATGGGTGTGTCATGGCCCACCCTCCACCCCGAGCGCCGAAATGGGAGCCCGAGGTGAAGTACGTCAGCGTCCTCCTGTCACGGCACGGTGTCGTGACCGCAAGAGTCCAGAGGAGGTTGGAAGTCAGCATGCGCCGTTACGAAGTGATGGTCATTCTTGACCCCTCGCTCGATGAGCGTACGGTCGCCCCTTCCCTCGACCAGTTCCTCACGGTCGTCCGCAACGACGGCGGCACCGTGGAGAAGGTCGACGTGTGGGGTCGCCGCAGGCTGTCCTACGACATCGCGAAGAAGCCCGAGGGCATCTACGCCGTCATCGACCTGAGCGCCGAGCCCGCCACGGTCAAGGAGCTCGACCGGCAGATGAACCTCAACGAGGGAATCCTGCGCACCAAGGTCCTGCGCCCGGACGTGCACTAATCTCCGGCATTTTGTCGGGCGGCAGCCGTACTCTGAGCCGATAACCAGCGAAGGCCGCAGGAAGGGCAGCGCTAGCCATGGCAGCAGGCGACACCACGATCACCATCGTCGGCAACCTCGTCGACGATCCGGAGCTGCGCTTCACCCCTACGGGGCAAGCGGTGGCCCGGTTTCGCATCGCGTCCACTCCGAGGTTCCTCGACAAGACGACCAACGAGTGGAAAGACGGCGAAGGCCTGTTCCTGACCTGCAACGTGTGGCGGCAGGCGGCGGAGAACGCCGCCGAGAGCCTCCAGCGCGGCATGCGGGTCATCGTTCAGGGACGGCTCCGCCAGAGGTCTTACGAGACCAAGGAAGGCGAGAAGCGCACCGTTTACGAGGTTGAGGTCGACGAGGTCGGCCCCTCCCTGAGAAACGCGACCGCCAAGGTCAACAAGACCGCCCGTCAGGGCGGTGGCGGCGGTGGCGGCTTCGGCGGCGGCCCCGCCAACGACCCGTGGGCCTCCGCGGCGCCGGCCGCACCGCAAGGTGGCGGCTTCTCCGGCGGCGGCGGCAACAACTACGGGGGCGGCGGCGGTCAGCAGCAGCAGGGTGGCGGCGGCTTCGGCGGCGGCGACTTCAGCGACGAACCGCCTTTCTAGGGAGCTCCTGCGGGACGGCCGCGACCGCGTCCCGAAATCCCAGTCCATATCCGCAGCGACCATTCCCGCCTGACGGCGGGGCTCTGAAAGGAGCACCACGATGGCCAAGCCGGCACTGCGCAAGCCTAAGAAGAAGGTTTGCCTGTTCTGCCACGACAAGATCTCCTACGTCGACTACAAGGACACGGCGCTGCTTCGGAAGTTCATCTCCGACCGCGGCAAGATCCGTGCCCGCCGGGTGACGGGCAACTGCACCCAGCACCAGCGTGACGTGGCGACCGCTATCAAGAACGCTCGTGAGATGGCGCTCCTGCCGTACATGAGCACCGCGCGCTAAGGAGGTCCGGACAGATGAAGCTCATTCTCACCAGTGAGGTCACCGGCCTCGGCGCCCCTGGCGACATCGTCGAGGTCAAGAGCGGTTACGGCCGCAACTACCTGCTTCCCCGCGGTTTCGCGATCCTCTGGACGCGTGGCGGCGAGAAGCAGATCTCCTCGATCAAGAAGGCCCGTGACGCTCGCGAGATTCGCGACCTTGGCACCGCCAAGGAAGTCGCCGGCCAGCTGCAGGCCCTGAAGGTGGTCCTGAAGACGAAGGCCGGCGAGTCCGGCCGTCTCTTCGGCTCCATCACCACGGGTGACGTCGCCGAGGCCGTCAAGGCCGCCGGCGGCCCCCTGCTCGACCGCCGTCGCATCGAGATCGCCTCCGCGATCAAGAGCCTCGGTTCCCACCGGGTCAGCGTCAAGCTGCACCCGGAGGTCTCCGCGTCCCTCGATGTCGAGGTCGTCGCGGCCTGACAGGCCCCGTGTGACAAGGGCCCCTCCCCGTTCGCGGGGAGGGGCCCTTGTCCTTTCCCGGTCCTCCCTCCGGCTCGGAAAACCGGTGGAGACCGCCTTTGCCGGTCCTCACACGGGCCCGGAAGGCCGGTGAAAACCCTCTTTTCCGCCGGGAAATTTCACATTTTGATATCCCGTTACTCCAGGTCACTGCTAGTACATACAATTCGGGAACCGTTGCTTCGCCCTGGAGGTTTCGCCATGGTCCGTCCCTCGACGCTGTTCGCGCTCGGTGCCCTCGCGGCGACCACGGTGGCCTGTGCGCCGGCCTCGGAAACGACGACCCAGGCGAGCCCCGCGTCCTCGGGCTCCTCGGGCTCCTCCACGGCTTCCAGCGCCTGCGCCAAGGGCAGCCCCGCGCTGAAGACCCCCGGCAAGCTGACCATCGGCACCGACAAGCCCGCGTACGAGCCGTGGTTCAGCGACGACGACCCGGCCAACGGCAAGGGCTTCGAGAGCGCGGTCGCCTACGCCGTCGCGGACCGGCTGGGTTTCGCCAAGGGTGACGTCACCTGGGCGACGGTGAAGTTCGACTCCGCGTTCGCGCCGGGTGCCAAGCAGTTCGACTTCGACGTCAACCAGGTCTCGGTGACTCCCGACCGGGCCAAGGTCGTCGACTTCAGCAAGGGTTACTACACGGTCAAGCAGGCCGTGGTCGCGCTGGACGGTTCCAAGGTCGCCTCCGCCACGGACCTGGCGGGCCTGAAGGACGCCAAGATCGGCGTGCAGATCGGCACCACCTCGCTGCAGGCGGTCAAGGACGTCATCAAGCCGTCGTCCGAGATCAACGTCTACAACGAGCAGATCGACGCCGTCAACGCGCTGAAGAACAAGCAGGTCGACGCCGTGGTGGTCGACCTGCCCACCGCCTTCTACGTGACCGCGGCCCAGGTCGAGAACTCCAGGATCGTCGGTCAGTTCGGCACGGCCTCCGGGGAGCCCGAGGTCTTCGGCGCGGTCTTCGAGAAGGGAAGCCCGCTGGTGGGCTGCGTGAACGAGGCCATCGACGAGCTGACCGCCTCCGGTGAGCTGGCGAAGATCGAGACCGAGTGGCTCGGCTCCGCCGCGGGCGCACCGGAGCTGAAGTGACCCTGGAGTTCCCTCCGACGTCGCTCATGCTCATGCCCGTGTTGATGTCCAAAGCCGGAACCACGGCCGGGGCCGAGGGTTCGCCGCGGGCGCGGAGCGCGTACGGTCCGCGTCGCGGCGGCGCTCGATGAGGAACGACGAGCGCCCGGGGGGTCCCACCGGCTGGGCGAAGAGCGAGCGGCAGCTGGAGCGGGAGCGGCTCCGCAGGAGGTCGTCGATCCGTTCGGGCTCCGTCGCGACGGTCTCGACGATCCTCGTGATCGTCCTGCTGCTCTGGCTCTTCACCGCCTCGCCCGGCTGGCCCCGGGTGCGGGAGACGTTCTTCGACCTCGACCAGTTCACCGGGGCGCTGCCGGACGTGCTGAGCGGGTTCCTGCTCAACATCAAGATCTTTCTGATCGCCGAGCCGCTGATCCTCGTGGTGGGAATGCTCGTCGCGCTGGCCCGCAACCTCACGGCGGCGGTGTTCTTCCCGCTGCGCGCTCTCGCGGTGATCTACACCGACGTCTTCCGTGGCGTGCCCACGATCCTCGTCATCTATCTCGTCGGCTTCGGCCTGCCCGCACTCGGCCTGCAGGGCACACCGACGGACCTCGCGACGCTGGGCATCATCGCGCTCACCCTCTCGTACGGCGCGTACGTGGCGGAGGTCTTCCGGGCCGGCATCGAGTCGGTGCACCCCAGCCAGCGGGCCGCCGCCCGGTCCCTCGGGCTGAGTCACGGCCAGACCATGCGTCACGTGGTGGTGCCGCAGGCCGTGCGCCGGGTGGTGCCGCCGCTGCTCAACGACTTCGTCTCGCTGCAGAAGGACACCGCGCTCGTCGCCACGATCGGTCCCCTGGAGGCGCTGCGGCAGGCGCAGATCCACGTCGCCAGCACCTTCAACTACACCCCCTACCTGGCGGCGGCGCTGCTGTTCATCCTGCTCACCATCCCCATGGCCCGCTTCACCGACTACCTGGCGGCCCGCTCGCAGCGGCGGCGGGGCCAGTGAGCGGGCGGACCGGGGCGTACGGCGGCAGCGTCCCACCGCCCGGTGGGACGGCCGCGGCACGGGAGGAGAGGGCATGAGCCTGCTGGCCATCGAGGGCCTGTGGAAGAACTACCGAGGCCACAGCGTGCTGCGCGGGATCGACCTGGAGGTCGAGCCGCACGAGGTGGTCTGCCTGATCGGCGCCTCCGGCTCCGGCAAGTCCACCCTGCTGCGCTGCGTCAACCTGCTGGAGACCGCCGACGACGGCACGATCACCCTGGACGGTGAGGAGATCACCGATGCCGGGACCGATCCCGACGACGTGCGCAAGCGCATCGGCATCGTGTTCCAGGCGTTCAACCTGTTCCCGCACATGAGCGTGCTGGACAACATCACGCTGGCGCCGCGCAAGGTGCACAAGGCGGGCAGGAGGCAGGCCGAGTCGCAGGCTCGCGACCTGCTGGCCAGGTTCGGCCTGGCGGACAAGGCGGACGCCTACCCCGACCAGCTCTCCGGCGGCCAGCAGCAGCGTGCCGCGATCATCAGGGCCCTGGCCACCCGGCCTCGCCTGATGCTGCTGGACGAGGTCACCTCGGCCCTGGACCCGGCGCTGGTCAAGGAGGTGCTCGGGATCATCCGGGAGCTCAAGGAGGGGGGCATGACCATGGTCCTGACCACCCACGAGATGGGTTTCTGCCGCGAGATCGCCGACACCGTCTGCTTCCTCGACGGCGGCGTGCTCCTGGAACGAGGCACCCCCGAGCAGATCTTCACCGATCCTCGTGAACCCCGTACCAGGGAGTTCGTGCAGAGTGTGATCGACGCCCGGCGCCTCTGACCTCTTCCCGCTCCCGGGTTCCCGGGCCTGCCGAGGCCTCGGCGGACGGGTCTCAGCGGCGGTGCCTGCCGCGGGGCCCGGCGGCGGATCCGGGACCGGGACCGCCTGGAGGGCCTGGAGGGCCGAACGGCGGGCCGGGTGGACCAGGCGGGCCGGGTGGACCAGGCGGGCCGGGTGGTCCGGGTGGTCCGGGTGGGCCCGTCCGTCCGTCCCCGGGGCCGTACTGGTAGCGCCCCGGGGCAGGGCGTACGGGAGTCTCGGGGAGAGGCCGCGCCGCCGTGGCGAGCACGCTGTTGCGCCTTCCGTACACCAGGTAGACCAGCACGCCGAAGGCCATCCAGATGATGAAGTACAGCCAGGTGATGAGCTGCAGGTTCACCATGAGCCACAGGCAGGCGAGGATCGAGGCGATCGGCACGCCGGGAGAGAGCGGGGTGCGGAAGCCCCGGGGCAGGTCCGGCATCGTCTGCCGCATCCTGACCACCCCGCCGGCCACGACGATGAACACGAACAGGGCCCCGATCACGACCAGCGGTTCGAGCGTCAGCACGTCCACGAACTCGGCCAGCAGGATCGCGAGGAATCCGATGATCACCGTGACCCTCGTCGGGCTGCGGTAGCTACGGTTGATCTTGGAGAGCGAGCGGGGGATCAGCCCGTCGCGCGCCATGGAGAACAGCACGCGGGTCAGGCCGACGAACAGCACCAGGACGACGGTGGTGAGGCCGAGCACCGCCCCGATGTTGATGACGTGCACCATGAAGCCCTCGCCCGCCTCGCGGAAGGCGCTGGCGAGCGGGGCATCCGTGGAGATCTTGTCATACGGGGTCATCCCGACCATGATCACCGCGACCGCGATGTAGATGACCGTGGTGAGCACCAGCCCACGGATGATGCCCTTCGGGATCGACCGCGGGGCGTCCTCGGACTCCTCGGCGGCGGTGGCCACGACGTCGAAGCCGATGTACGCGAAGGTGATGGCCGCCGAGGAGGCGAAGATGCCGAACCAGCCGAACGTGCCCGTCTGGCCGAGGAGGAGGCCGAGCAGCGGGGAGTGCAGGGCTTCCTCGGCCCTCCCCGCGGGCACCGCCGGCACCGGGATGGCCGCGAGGTTGCGCTGGTCGAAGTGGAGGGCTCCGACCACGATGACCGCGCCGATGGCCAGCAGCTTGGCGACCACGATGACCCACAGGGTGCGCAGTCCGACGCGGGCGCCCAGGGCCACCACGGCGGTGAGGATCGCCAGGATGAACAGCGTGAACAGGTCGAAACCCGTGGTCTGGCCGACCATGCCCGCGATCACCTCGGGAAGGCGTACTCCGAGGTCGGTGAGCATCTGGGCGGCGTAGAGCGACCAGGCGCGGGCCACCGCCGCCGTGGCCAGCAGGAGTTCCAGGACCAGCGCCCAGCCCACGACCCAGGCCCAGACCTCGCCGAAGATGACGTAGGCGAAGGTATAGGCGCTTCCCGAGCTCGGCATGGCGGAGGACAGCTCGGCGAAGCAGAAGGCCACGAGCAGGCTGGTGATCCCCGCGATCATGAAAGAGAGGATCACGCCCGGTCCGGCCATGTTCGCGGCCTGGCGGCCGGCGAGGCCGAAGATGCCCGCGCCGATCATGACCCCGACACCGAGGACGATGAGGTCCGCCCCGCGATAGGCCGTGGGAAGGCCGTGGCGCGCACCGGTCAACCGGCCTGTGGCATGGTCCGGCGGCATGCGGCGAACGATCGACGAAGAAGGACCTTCGGGCACGACGCGACCAATCGTGGTGGGCTGATAACCCTATATTGTGGGACTCGTTTCACAGTGCCGCAGGGGTGTTCCACCGGACAAGGGTTATCCGGTCACGTCGTGGACACCACAGTGTCACGCCTGGATCACCTGCCCGGCGGACACCGTCCGTCACGGGCGAACCGCCTGCTGCCTGCCGCCCGCCGTCTCGCCGCCCTGGCGTCCATCCGGCCGCTTCGGCCGGTTCAGTCGCTTCAGCCGCCGACCACCAGCCACGCCCTGCCGTACGCCCGCGTCGACAGGGTGACCAGCCGGGCCGTCATCCACAGCCCGAGCGCCAGCCAGAGCGCCACCAGGCCGCCGCCCCGCAGGTCCACCAGGAACGCGGCGGGCAGGTAGGCGATCGTCGTCCACACCCCCGCCCAGGCGAGGTAGCGCCGGTCTCCGGCCCCGATCAGCACGCCGTCCAGCACGAACACCACCCCGGCGACGGGCTGCAGGGCGGCCACCACCCAGAGCAGGTCGAGCAACTCCGCGGCGACGACGGGACCTGCGTTGAACAGCGCGGGCACGAACGGCCTGGCCAGCACTATGAGGAGGCCGAGCAGCACGCCCGAGCCGACCCCCCAGACGACCATCCTCCCGGTCGCGCCGCGAGCTCCCGCCACGTCGCCGGCGCCCAGCGCGCGGCCGGTGATCGCCTGCCCGGCGATGGCGATCGCGTCCAGGGCGAACGCCATCAGGGTCCAGATCCTGATGGCGACGGTGTGCGCCTCGATCTGCTGCTCTCCCATGCGGGTGGCCGCGGCCGTCGCGACGGCCAGTACCAGTTGAAGGCACGCCGTACGGATGATCAGAGCGATTCCGGCCGAGCCCGCAGCCCGCACACCCGCCAGGTCGGGGCGGAACGGCGCGCGGTACCGGACGAGGATCAGCAGGAGATAGACGGCGGCGGCGAGCGACTGGGCCAGCACGGTGCCCCAGGCCGAGCCCGCGATCCCCCAGCCCAGTCCCAGGACGAACACGATGTTGAGCACGGCGTTCAGCGCGAAGGCCCCCACCGCCACCACCAGCGGGGTGGCGGTGTCCTGCATGCCGCGCAGCACGCCCGTGCCCGCGAGCACCAGCAGCATGGCGGGGACGCCCAGCAGGCTGATCCGCAGGTAGGTCACCGCCTGCCGGGCGAGCTCGCCCTCGGCGCCGATCAGGTGAACCAGCGAGGGGGCCAGCGGCCAGACGACCACGATGATCGCCACTCCCACCCCGGCGGCCAGCCAGAGGCCGTCCACCCCCTGCCGAAGCGCCCGCCCGGTCTCGCCCGCCCCGATCTGCCGTGCCACCGCCGCGGTCGTGCCGTACGCCAGGAACACGCACAGTCCCACCAGGAAGCTCAGCACCGTGCTCGCCACTCCCAGGGCGCCGAGCGCGGGGGCGGGCAGGCGGC
This sequence comes from Streptosporangium sp. G12, assembly GCF_052983175.1. Lineage (NCBI taxonomy): Bacteria > Bacillati > Actinomycetota > Actinomycetes > Streptosporangiales > Streptosporangiaceae > Streptosporangium > Streptosporangium sp. G12. Next base: position 243,629 of record NZ_JBRIQO010000014.1, read on the forward strand.
CGACGACGACGGTGTCGGTCAGCAGGAACAGCGGTTCGGCCACCAGGGCGCCGAACGCGGGCAGCGCCAGCCGCAGGATCTGCCGGTCGTGGTCGCGACCGGACCGACCGGATCCGCCCGATCCGCCGGCCCGATCTAATCCGCCGGATCGGTCGGCTCGGCCGGCTCGGGGCCGTTCGGATCGGCCGGATCGAGGAGTAAGAGGCACTCGTCCATTGTGCCTCTTACCGCAGGATGGATCTTCAGTGGGATGAACCCGTCAGGGCATGTCATCTGGGGCGACTTTCGGCGTGTCGTGCCAACTTTCTTTTCTCCACAGGCAGTGGATGACGTTTTTGCTGGTCAGAGTGTTATCCACAGCTGTGGACAAGAGTTATCCACAGAACTGTCCCCAGGGTGCCCACACCTCTGGGGAAGAAGTGCACAGCTTATCCACACCCCTGTCGACAGGCCGCGTTGCCAGCCGGGCGTGAAGCCGCGAAACTGTCACACCGATCGGCTACAAATAGAGATAACGTAACTGTGTTCGAAAGAGGGGGTGTGTGGTGAGCATCGCGGAGCCGCCGGTCTTCGAGCCGAGATTCGAGCGCACCCCACCGAACAACATCGAGGCCGAGCAGTCGGTCCTGGGCGGCATGCTGCTGTCCAAGGACGCCATCGCCGACGTGGTCGAGATCCTGCGGTCCGACGACTTCTACCGTCCGGCCCACCAGATCATCTACGACATCATCACCGACCTCTACGGTCGGGGCGACCCCGCCGACGCCGTCACCATCCTCGACGAGCTGCAGAAGCGGGGCGAGGTCGCCAGGATCGGCGGCGGCGCCTATCTTCACACGCTGACCGCCGTCGTCCCGACCGCAGCCAACGCCGGTTACTACGCGAGGATCGTCCGAGAGCAGGCCATCCTCCGCCGCCTGATCGAGGCCGGCACCCGCATCGTCTCCTACGGTTACGGCGGTCAGGACGAGGAGGTCGACGACCTCGTCGACCGTGCCCAGGCGGAGATCTACAAGGTCACCGAGCGCCGCACCTCCGAGGACTACATCCCGCTGGCCGACATCATGCCGGGGGCCCTCGACGAGTTGGAGGCCATCGGCGGCCGAAGCGGCCAGATGGTCGGAGTCCCCACCGGCTTCCAGGACCTCGACTCCCTCACCAACGGCCTGCACCCCGGCCAGATGATCGTCGTGGCCGCCCGTCCCGCCATCGGCAAGTCGACTTTGGGGCTGGATTTCGCGAGATCTGCCGCTATCAAGCACGGCATGACGACCGTGGTGTTCTCGCTGGAAATGTCGCGTAATGAGATCACGATGCGTCTGCTGTCGGCCGAGGCGCGGGTGGCGTTGCACGCCATGCGATCGGGCACGATGACCGACGACGACTGGGCCAAGCTGGCCCGGCGGATGGGCGAGGTGGCCGAGGCCCCGCTGTTCATCGACGACTCGCCCAACATGTCGATGATGGAGATCAGGGCCAAGTGTCGCCGTCTCAAGCAGCGCAACGACCTGCGGTTCGTCATCATCGACTACCTGCAGCTGATGTCCTCGCCGAAGAAGACCGAGAGCCGTCAGAACGAGGTCTCCGAGATCTCCCGGGCCATCAAGCTCCTCGCCAAGGAGCTGGAGGTCCCGGTGATCGCGATCTCCCAGCTCAACCGTGGCCCGGAGCAGCGGACGGACAAGAGGCCCATGGTCAGCGACCTGCGCGAGTCCGGAAGCATCGAGCAGGACGCGGACATGGTCATCCTTCTCCACCGGGAGGACGCCTACGAGCGCGAGTCGCCCAGGGCGGGCGAGGCCGACCTGATCGTGGCCAAGCACCGTAACGGTCCCACCGCCACGGTCACCGTGGCCTTCCAGGGCCACTACAGCCGTTTCGTCGACATGGCCCCTCACTAGACCTGGTGTAGGATCCGCGATTCGATGCGCACTGTCTCTGCTTAATGCGCAGTGGATGCGCAAATCCGCGTTTCCGTGCGCAGCATGCCTTAGATGTGACTGTCCGTTATTAAATTTTTTGCGGTTTGTGATGCGCGGCGCGTAGCTGCTACCTATGGTCCAGGTTGAACCGCGCCGAGTTTCGTAGAGCTTTGATGTACCCCGAGTTCGGTGGAGTCGGCTCGGTTGACTCTCATGCCGACCGGACGTTCGGATAGAGCATCTCGTACTCGATAGGGGTGAGCCAGCCGGCCGTGCGGACGGTTGTAGTCGAGCGGTACCCGTAGGTCGGCGCACCGCTGGCGCGGGTGAGCGGGCTGCGCCGCGGGAGGGCACAGGCCCCATGTCAACGGGGGGAGGCGCGGCCCGGTACCGGACAATGAGGGGAGACAGCGGCGGTGGCGGGCGCTCCGGCGGCCAGGAGGCGAGTGCGGCCATTGCGGCGAGGCCTGTACGTATGGCGTGGCTGCACATATGCGATTCCTTCACTCGGCGCCGGCCAGGTAGAACAGCTCTTCGACGGTGGTGTGCAGAACCCGCGCCAGTTTGAGCGCCAGCACGGTGGAGGGCACGAACTTGCCCGTCTCCACGGTGTTGATCGTCTTTCGCGTGACTCCCACCAGGTCGGCGAGCTGTTCCTGGGTCAGATCGTGCTGAGCCCGGGCCACCTTGATTCGATTACGCAGTGGATGATCGCCATCGACGCCGCGCATCATGCCTCCCGGTTGAGCCACAACCGAGCCGCGCCGTAGCTCACCAGCGCCGCCGCGACGGTGAATTTCGCCTGGGCGGCGGAGGCCGTCGTCAGGCTGAAGAAGTACGGGAGCTGGACGGCCAGCGCACCGCTCAGCGCGACGGCGGAGGCGTGGCGGTTGGCGCTTACCGTGCGCTCGTCCTCGACGACCACACCCATGCGCTTCAACGTCACCTTCGCCCACAGCGCCACGGCCAGCGCCGGGACGGCCAGCAGGAATGACAACAGGTAGACCAGCTCCAGCCCCTGTGGCCAACCGTCACCTCGCTGGGCATCGTTGACGCCCGCGGCGACGAGGTTCACCGCGGCGGCGACTCCCCAGGCGAACAACGCGCCGTCGAACAGCCGGCTTCGCCGGGCGCGGCCGGGACTGATCGGTGGCGAGGTCATGATCACTCCATTCAAGTAACGTATACTACTCACTAAGAATCTTAAACTACTCAAAACATAACCTGCAAGTCGCTTTTTCTTGCGCCATGGGGGAGAGGCCGTCTGGAGCGTGAGACGGAGTGAAGACACACGAAGGGACGGCCGCCTCGCTCCGGCGGGCCGATGACGAGATCCATGCCGGTAGGCATGAGTGTCGAGTCGACAGCGCAGAAGTTCGCCGAAGCGGGAAGCCGGGTGGGCCGAGCGGCTTCAGGCAGCCCGGTCCCTGAAGGGCTCCTCCGGTGTACTGAGGCATCTTCCCGGCTTTCCCTTCCTCCTATTTCACAATATTGTGAAATAGCTTTATAATTGTGAAATTACTGACTTTGTGGAGGATGTGGTGGACATGGCGCGTGAGGCGGATCACCAGGAGGTGCTGGACTGGGTCGAGCGGGTGGCGATGTTCCTCACCGCCGACGGCCTGCCGCCGGTCGCGGGACGCGTTCTGGGCTGGCTGATGATCTGCGATCCGCCCGAGCAGTCGGCCGGGCAGATCAGCCAGGCGATCGGGGCCAGCCGCGCGGCCCTGACCACGAACATGCGGGTGCTGCTGACCATGGGGTTCGTCAGCCGACGCACCCGGCCCGGCGAGCGCACCGCCTACTACCGGGTGCAGGACGGCGCCTGGGAGAGGGTCGTGCGGCGCCAGATCGAAACCCTGGCCGCGTTTCGCGAGGTCGCCGGCGACGGCCTGGACCTTGTCGGCCCGGGATCGGCGCGGGCGGCGCGGATCCGCGAGGCACATCACATCTTCGACTGGATGGCGAAGGTGTTCGATGACGCACCGTCTCCCGCCCTCCCTAAGGAGAGCTGATATGACCGGGAAGGTCGTGGTGGTCGGCGGTGGCATCGGCGGCCTGGCCGCCGCCATCGGGTTGCGGCGTATCGGCTGGATGGCGACCGTACTGGAGCGCAGCCCCGAGCTCGGAGAGATCGGCGCCGGAATGTCCCAGTCGCCCAACGCCCTGCGTGCCCTGGCCGAACTCGGGGTCGCCGATCAGGCGCGGGCCGCCGGTACGCCGTTTCACGGCATCTTCAACCTGCGTACCCCCTCCGGCGGCCACATCGCCCGCGCGCTGCCCGGCACCGCCAGCCCGCTGCTCGGCTTTCACCGCGCCGACCTGCACCGGGTGCTCATGGACGCGGTGCCCGACGGGTGGGTGCGCACCGGTGCGCACGTGACCGCCGTCCGGCAGGACGCCGACCAGGTCACCGTCAGCTACGGCACCGAGGAACTGAGAGCCGACCTGGTCGTGGCCGCCGACGGAGTGCACAGTACGGTTCGGCATCTGCTGTGGCCCGAGGCACCCGGCCCGCGGTTTTGGGGCAACACGGTCTGGCGGGGCATCGCCCACGCCGACGGCGTCGACGCCGCCATGACCCTGGGCCGCGGCCAGTACTTCCTGGCCATGCCGGTCGGTCGCGGCCGGGTGTACTGGGCGCTGGGGGCTCGCGCCGACCGGCCTGGGTTGCGCCACGACGACGAGCTCGCCGAGGTGCGCCGCCGCGTCGGCCACTGGCACGACCCGATCCCTCGTCTGCTGGAGGCGACCGCGCCTGAGGCGGTCTTGCACCACGACATCACCGACCTGGACCCCCTGAGCGGCTACGTACGCGGAAGGGTGGTGCTGCTCGGCGACGCCGCCCACGCGATGCACCCCGACATGGCCCAGGGCGCCGCCCAATCGCTGGAGGACGCCGTCGTGCTCGCCGCCGCCCTCGCCGAGAGCGGCGACGACATCCCTGCGGCACTGGCCCGCTACGACGAGCAACGACGTCCCCGCACCCAGACCATCGTCAAACAGGCGCGTGCGAAGGGCCTGGGATCGACCTCGGGCAACGCCGTCGGCTACCACCTGCGGACGACGGTCCTGCGTCTGGTTCCCTCCTCGCGCTGGCCCGCGCTGGCCGCCCAAGCTCTCGCCCCGGTGTGGGAGTGGAGGCCGCCGCGGCTTCCCCTCTAGGGGATCGTGCCGGGCCGGAGCGGGGTGCCGCGGCCATATCCAGCCTGGATCGGGTCCAGGACGATGACCTGCGAGATCGTTCGTGAACGACGGCGGGCACGCAGTGGTGGCCCGATGGCCCGGAGCGGGTCGCCGATTACGGTGGACACGGTTTTTCACCAGGCCCAGGACGGGCCGCCGGCGGCGTTCTGGGACATCGTCCACAGCCGCTCACGGGCGTGGGCGTCGTAGGTGAAGGCAGGGGCGTCGACCGGCCTGAGCTTTTCATCCAGGTAGACGCCGCGCAGCGCGGATCTGCCCTGTGCCGTGGTCTCGGAGTGCTCCTGCCAGGTGGTGGTTCGGGTGGCCAGCGCCGCGTAGGTCTCGCCCAGGCGCTCCGCGGGGATCGCGAGCCGGTTCTTGGGCGCGTACAGCGCTCGCAGGGCCCACGGCAGGGCGGCGACGCGGTCGGCGTCGAGCCGTACGGCGGGTACGCGGACGCAGGCGACGTCCAGGGTGCCGCGGGCCCGCAGGGCCAGCGAGTAGGTGGTCATGATCTGGGCCAGCTTGGCGTGGTAGTAGGCCCTGGTCGGGCTGTACCAGCCGGGGTCGTCGAGCTGGTCGAAGCGGATCGCGATGCGTGGCATGGTGATCAGCCCCTTGCTCGCGACGTTGATCACCCGGGGGCGGGGCGCGGCGGCGAGCAGCGGGCTGAGGTGCGCGGTGAGCTGGAAGGGGCCCAGGTGATTGGTCGCCCAGAACAGTTCGTGGCCGGATGCGGTGAACGCGGGCCTGCGCATGCTCTGGTCGAACACCGCGGCGTTGTTGATCAGAACGTCGAGGTGATCGGTCTGGCGGGAGATGTGATCGGCTGCCGCGACGACAGACTCCGGGGACGACAGGTCGGCCATGACGAGGGTCGCGGGGTGTGCGGCGCCGGCGTTGATCGTTTCCAGTGCGGCGCGGCCCCGGTGCGGGTCGCGGCACAGGGCCAGGATCCGGTGGCCGTCCGCGGCCAGCCGTTGTGCGGCCCGCAGGCCGATCCCGGAGTTGGCGCCCGTGATCGCGATGGTGAGAGATTCTGTGGGAGACATACGACGACTCTAAATGTTCGGAACGTTCCGAACAACATAGAATGGTCGTATGGCGACCGTCGAGGAGTTCGTGGAAAGCGCGGGGTTGTACTTTGAGCGATTGGGGCTCAGCCGCACATCCGGCCGCGTGGTCGGATGCCTGCTCGCCGACACCGGCGAAGCCGCCGATGCCCCCGGGCTCTGCGAGAGGCTCGGTGTGGCCAAGAGCAGCATGAGTGTGGCCCTGCGCCGGCTGGAGCAGGGCGGGCTCATCGAGCGCTACCGCCCTCCGCGGGCGCGGCGAGATCATTATCGGCTTGCCGAGGACGTCTTCGGTCGCGCGTTCCGGGCGAAGATGGCCGAGTTCACCGCCTTCGCCGAGCTGGCCGAGCAAGGCCTCGACGCGGTGGGCGAGCACCCCACCGCCCGGGCACGGCTTGAACTCATGCGTGACATGTACGGGTTCATGGCACGGGAGTTCCCCACGCTCCTCGACCGATGGGACGCCGAAAGAGCCGGCCTCGCGCATCGGCCGGACGACGGCGCTCACCCCTGATCGAGATCACCCCTCCTGGACCTCTCGGGGGTGAGCAGGCCGGCTTGGCGGTAGATGCCTCGCAGGTATCTTTCCATCTCGGTGGCATCCAGCGGGCCGGGCTGGAGCAGGCGGTAGGTCACCGCGCCGACCGTCATGTCCATCAGTGCGTCGATGTCGGTGCCGGCGTCCAGGACGCCCTGGTGGACGGCTCGCTCCAACAACAGGCGCGTGGCGTGGCGCCGGGGCAGGATGTAGTGCTCCCAGTAGGTGGCCATCAGGGCCGGGTGGCTGATGGCCGATCCGAGAACACGGGCGATCAGGGCGCGAAAGCCTGGGGAGGCCAGCGTCTCGGCCAGCGTGGGCAGCATGCGCTCGATCAGGTCGGCGATGGGCTGGTCGGGAAGGTCGCCGGCCGGGGGTTCTGCGATGTCACCGCGGGCCGATTCGATGGCCTGGGCCAGGAGTTTCTCCTTGGAGTCCCAGCGCCGGTAGACCGTCAGCTTGCCCACCGACGCGCGCTGGGCGATCTGCTCGATGCTCGACCCCTCCACCCCGCGCTCGACGAACACCTCCAGGGCGGCGCGCAGGATCGCCGCGTCCGTCTGCGGGTCCCGGGGGCGGCCTCGGCCCCGGCCAGGCGCACCGCTGGTGCCGGTGCCGCCGGTGCCGGTCATCGTGTCCTCCCGCTCTCCAGGGCGCCTGCCAGCCATCGTCGCAGCCCGTCGGAGCCGGTCCGGCCACGCCAGGCCAGGTGGGCGTCGGGCCGGATCAGCATCGTCTGGTCCACGCCGTCGGCGGTCAGCGTGGTGACGTGCTCGCCCAGCCATGTCCCGGCGCTCTCGGCGTCGACGCTGCCGGGATTCAGCAGCACCCAGTGCCCGCCCAGCTCGGCGTGCAGCCGGGTCACCCCGCCGTCGGGGCGCCGGCAGCGCATGTCGGCCACCCGGTCACCGGGCTGCGGACGGCGCCCGAACCTCGACCCCGCGCCGGCCAGCGGGCCGCGGCGGTAGCTCACCCACAGCTGCGAGGCGACCGCTGTCGCCCAGCGTTGCACCCACGGCCGGTTGAGCAGGGGCGCCATCACCCGTTCGCGAAGGAAGCGCATCAGCGCTCCGTCCCCGGCCTGGAAGCGGGTGTTGGCGCTCGTGGTGCGCAGCACCTCGGCCGCCAGCGGGCGGCGTTCGGCCTGGTAGGTGTCCAGCAGCGCTTCGCCCGCCCGGCCGCGGGCGACGAGGGCGAGTTTCCAGGCCAGGTTCTCGGCATCCCCGATACCGGTGAGCATGCCCTGGCCGCCCATCGGGCTGTGAATGTGCGCCGCGTCGCCGGCGAGCAGGACGCGCCCGCGCCGGTAGTCCTCGGCCAGCCTGCGGTGGATGCGAAACAGCGACGTCCACACGGTGTCGCGGATGTGAAAGTCGCTGAGCCCGGTGCGCTCGGGAACCGCCGCATGCAGGTACTCCACGACCTGGCGCTGGTCCATCTTCTCGTCTTTCGCGCCGGGCAGGTAGGCCATCAGCCGCCACAGGTCATCTCGGCCGGTGCTGCTGTCGCGCATCGGCAGGGCGCCCAGCAGGCCGTCGCGGTGCAGCCAGCCGTGCGAGCCGGAGCGCTCCGGCATGCCGTCGGCGTGGACGTCGGCCAAAAGCCACTGGTCGGCGACGGCCACTCCGGGAAAGCCGATGCCGGCCAGTTTGCGTACCGTGCTGTGCGCGCCGTCACATCCGACCAGCCAGCCGGCCCGCACGCTGCGGCCGTCGGCCAGGACGGCGGTGACGCCGTCGTCGTCGGCGGACGCCTCGACCAGCGCGGTGTTCCACTGCACCGTGACCCCCAGCTCGGCCAGGCGGCCGCGCAGCTCGGCCTCCACGGCAGCCTGGGAGACCAGCAGCGCCGGACGGGAGGTGCGCAGGCCCGCGTCGCCGAAGCGCAGGGTGCTGATCGGTGCGCCGCCCGCGTGCACGGTGATGGTGAGCGCGGAGATCGCCCGCTCGGGCAGCGCGCCGAGGGCACCGATCCGGTCGAGCACCTCGGCGCCGCGGGCGTGCAGGAAGTTGGCGCGCGACGTCACGGCCGGGCCCGCCGCCTTGTCGATCACGCGTACCGGTACGCCGTGCAGGCGCAGGCCACATGCCAGTGTCAGGCCTGCCGGGCCCGCACCCACGATCAGCACCTCGGGGGGTGTCATCGCTGCTCCGATTTATTAACGGTACCGTTCCGTTAATAAATTAGTTGCTGGTGACCCGGTTGTCCAGACCGGCCCACCTACCGCAGGGAAGCCCGCGATCTTTGTCGATGGGCGGCGTGTCGGTGCTCGAGCGAAGTTGTTAAGGTGTGCGGCGGTGCGCCGGGAAGTCTGGTCGGCAGTTCTTCTCACACGTCCCCGACCGGACCGGAGCCCGCCGATGACCCTGCTGCTCGCCTTCTCCGCGCTGTTGCTGCTCGCGGTTCTCATCTCCAACCTGGCCAACCGCACGATCCTGTCGACCGCCGCGCTGTTCCTGCTGGCCGGATTCGTTCTGGGTGACGGGGTCAGCGGGCTCATCCCGCTGACCCCGGGCGATCCGATGGTGGCAACGCTCGCCGAGCTGGCACTGTTCGCGGTGCTGTTCACCGACGGCATGCGGGTGGGCTGGGCCGACCTGCGCAGCGCCTGGCGGCTGCCCGGCCGGGCGCTGGGCTGGGGTCTGCCGCTCACCCTGGTCATCACCGCGCTGGCGGCGCACTACCTCATCGGGCTGGGCTGGATCGAGTCGCTGCTCATCGGGGCGATCCTGGCACCCACCGACCCGGTGTTCGCCGCGGCGCTGGTGGGCAACGAGCGGGTACCGCCTCGGCTGCGCCAGCTGCTGAACGTGGAGTCCGGCGTCAACGACGGCCTGGCGCTGCCGTTCGTCATGGTGTTCCTCGCCGTCGCGGCCGGCTCAGCCGACCTGCACCTGGGCGAGCTGGCCCTGGAGCTGGGCCTGGGCGTGCTGATCGGCGTCGCGGTGCCGTGGGCGGCCATCATGCTGGAGCGCACCCGCTGGTTCTCGGCCTCCCACCACTACGAGCCGCTCAACGCGGTGGCCATCGGCCTGCTGGTGCTGGCCCTGGGCAAGGTCACCCACGGCAACCTGTTTTTGGCCGCCTTCTCCGCCGGGATCACGGTGGCGACGTTCGGGGAGCGTCAGCGAGAGTCGTTCGAGCAGTTCGGCGAGCTCGTCGCGGAGTTGCTGAAGCTGGCCGCGCTGCTGGTCTTCGGCGCCCTCATCTCTCCGGCCCTGCTGGCCTCGGTGGGCTGGCAGGGGTGGCTGTTCGCGATCCTGGCCCTGGTGCTGGCCCGCCCGCTGGCCATCTGGTTGTCCTTCCTGCGCTCCGGGCTCGGCACCCGGGAGGTGGCGGCCGTGATGTGGTTCGGCCCCAAGGGCTTCGCCTCGGTCGTCTACGCGTTGATCGTGCTCAACTCCGCCATCACCGCGGCCGAGCAGGTGTTCACCCTGGTCGCCGTGACCATCGTGGCCTCGATCCTGCTGCACTCCTCCACCGACGTCGTGGTGGCCCGCTGGTTCGACGACGAGCGCGAGACCCCCGCCTGGCACGACACCGTCCGCCGGGCCCGCACCCGGCTGCGAGGCGGCGGGCAGAGCGGTGACCCGGCATAGTGTCGCCCGAGCCGTCCTGGCCGAGTTCAGCGGGCGGTGTCGCGGTGCTGTCGACCTCGACCGCCACCCCCTCCGGCGGCCAGACGCGGCCGGCGAGAGGTGCCCCGCCCCGCCGAGACACACGTCACGCCGGGGTGGGGCGGGTGATCAGGTGAGTGACTCCAAGACGGTGATCGCGGCTTTTGTGCCGTCTTCGTCGCGGACGGCGTGGGCAAGTCGGTCGGCGCGCTGGGCCATGGCCTCCTCGGCCGTGGCCTGGCGGATCGCGGTGGCGAGTCCTTGCGCGGTGAGGTGGCGTTGCGGCAGTGGTGCGGGGGCGACGCCTGCGGCGTGCGCGCGGGCGGCCCAGAACGGCTGGTCGGCGACGAAGGGGCAGATGACTTGCGGCCGTCCCGAGGCCAGCGCCGCGCCGGTGGTGCCGCTGCCGCCGTGGTGGACGATCGCGGCCATACGGGGAAACAGCCAGTCGTGCGGGGCCTGATCCAGCAGGAACACCTCCTTGGGCAGGGCGGGCTGGTCGTCGACGGCGATGCCGCCCCAGCCGGACACCAGCACTGCGCGCATGCCGGTCAGGCGGATGGCGTCGGTGACGATGCGGCCGATGCGGTGGGGGTCGGTGCCGGCCATGCTGCCGAACCCGATGTAGACCGGCGCCGGGCCATCAGCCAGGAACGTGGCCAACTCCTGCGGCGGGCTCCAGGCGGGGGCGGCGGGCAGGAACCAGAACCCGGTGGTGTGCACCTGAGGGGGGTAGTCGGCGCCGGGGAGAAGCAGGTGGCGGCTGAAGCCGTGCAGCACGGTGGCCGCCCCGCCATCAGGGCGGCGCAGGAAGTCGTGGCGGCCGCGCCGTCGGGGCAGGTCGAGCGTCTTGTCGGCCACCGCGCCGAAGGAGCGCAGCATCGCCTTGAACGGCAGGTAGGAGGCGCGGTTCAGCGCCCGCGGCAGCGGCAGCGGGATCATCGGGTTGGGAAAGGCCGCGGTGGGCACCCACACCGGCTGCAGCAGCGCCGCCACGGCGGGCACCCCCAGGGCCTCGGCGATGCGATGGCCCGGGACGCTGGGGGCGTGTACGACGAGGTCGGCGCCGCCGCCGACGTCGCTGCCGGCGACGGCGACCATGTCGGCGAACACCCGTGCCATCAGCGGCTTGCTGGCCCGCATCACCTCCAAGGCGATCTTCTTGCCGGCCAGGCCGCGGTAGTTGGTCTCGATCGCCTGACGGATGCGGGGGTCGTCCAGGAGGGTGTTGGGGCCGTCGTGCACCGGAGCGAACGGCAGGCCGTGTGGTTGGGCCAGGGCGGCCGAGGCGGCCGGGGCGGCCAGCACCGCGTGGTGACCGGCTTGTTGCAGGGCCAGGGCCAGGGCGGCGTACGGCTGGACGTCGCCGCGGGTGCCGTGGGTGAGAATGAGCACCTTCATCGCGTTCTCCGCTTCGCTGCGGCGGCGTCCCAGGCATTGAGCAGGCGCTCGTCGGTGAACACGCCGTGGGTGAGCATGTCCAGGGAGGTGCGCGAGTAGCGCAAGGTCGCGTCGGTTTGGTGCAGGTCGGCCACGCCCAGCACCCGTGACAGGTGCTCGCCGAAGGCCAGCGGCGCCAACAGCCAGGTCACATACAAAGCGGCGCGGGCCCGCGCGTCGCCGGTGGGGCGGACCCATCCTTCGGTGGCGCCCTGTTCCAGCCACGCGGCGGTGGTCTCCACGATCTCGTCGAACAGCGCGGCCGCCTGTGGGGTGCCGTCCAGGAAGGCACGGGCCAGATAGCGCCGCACCGGTTCGGCCTCCTCCAGCATGGCGGCCAGACCGGAGGCATCACCCAACTCGACCGGGTCATCGGGATCACCGCGCACCAGCGAGATCACGTACTGGTCGCACGCCGCGCGCAGGCCCTCCTTGGAGCCGAAGTGGTGCACCACCAGGGCGGGCGAGACCCCGGCCCTGGCGGCGATGGCCCGGATGCTCACCCGGTTGACGCCCTCGGAGCCGAACAGCTCCAGGGCCACGGTGCCGATCCGGGCCCGCGCGGTGAGCTCACTGTCTAAACGCATGTTCAGCATACTAAACAAACGTTCATTCATGAGGGAAGGGGGCGAGACGTCCGAAGCCCGTCGGTGAACCGGCTATGCGATCGTCGCCGGGCACGCGAGCATGGCGGTCCATGACGGCCCTGGAGCGAGAGACGATCACCGCTCGCCCGGCGGCGGGCGCTGCTGCCTGGTCAAGGCGAAGGGTGCCCGGTCCAGGCCCGCCGCCTGGCTATGTTGGTGACAGCGGGAGCCAAGCGTCGGTCTTTTCGAGAGCCGCGCCACGTCCCTCGAGCCGGACATCTTTCGGCGAGTTCGAGAGCTACTTCGGCCTTCCTCGTTGCCGAGTATGGCCGTCGCTCGCTCCACCTCCAGGTAGTCGTCCCTTGCTCCGCTCGGGCCGCTCCACCTGGAGGTGGGACTTCGTCTATGAAGGAAGGCCGGGGGCTGCCATCGAGCCGGCTGGGCTGCCGAGGTGGTTCCCGGCGGGTCGATCAAGAGGGCCAGTCGGCAACGTTCGGCTCCGCCTCTCATCGACATAGTCAACCGCCGGAGCCAGGAGCGCGAGGACCGCGAGGACCGCGAGGACCGCGAGGACCGCGAGGACCGCGAGGACCGCGAGGACCGCGAGGACTACGTGTTGGAGACGTGTGCTGGGACGCCGGCGGCGCACAGTTGCTGCTGCCCGGCTCTTCAAGGGGCGCACCCGCAGGCCGGTTGTTCGTCACCCGCCGCGGTGCGCGGGCCCGGCATGGGCTGGGACCTGCAGGAGTACCGCCACTTCCTTTGTGACCCACCTCGAAGTGCAGGGCGCGCCACTACTGATGCTGATGCGGCTTCAAGCCCTTCCCGGAGGCCGTCGCCGAACTCAACCAGCCTGCTCGCACCCGGCGGCAGGCGCCGAGTGGCCGGTGGCCGGCTTTACTTCACCAACTGGTCTGCGGGGATGGCGCCTGCCCCGCGCAGGGTGAGGAACGCCTGGTCCACCAGCGAAGGCAGGTCTTCGGCGCCGTCGCCGTCCACCCAGCAGGTGAGCGCTGTGGTGAGGGCGGCGAGAGATGCTGCGGCCAGAACGCGGGTGCTCAGCGTGGGTTCTGTCTGGAGACGGGCCGCGAGGGCGTGAGCGAACAGCTGCTCGGTGGCGTACTGGTTCTCCCATACGCGGGCGCGCAACGCCGGTGTCTTCACGATGAGGCGAGTGCGGACCAGGAGTGCTTCCCTGTCGGCGGCGTAGACGGCTGCCAGGCCGTGGGCCAGTGCCTGGTGCAGGGCGGTGAGCGGGTCCTCCTCCTTGGGACGTTGTTCGATGAGACGGACGATCATCGGGTCGTAGTCGTCGCTTTCGACGACGGCTTCTTTGGTGGGGAAGTGACGGAAGAAGGTCATGTGGGAGACCCCGGCGGCGGCCGCGATCTCCTCGACGGTGGTGTTCTCGTATCCCTGGCTGAGGAAGAGCCTCAGGGCCTGTTCCTGGATGGTGCGGCGAGTCTGGGCTTTCTTGCGTTCGCGCAGGCCCGTGGGCGCGGTCGGGGACGGGGACGGGGTCACAGCCATATCTCCGTTCCTTGCTGGTACGTGGTTCGGGCACGGGAGCTGGTGTGATCACCAGGTGTGGTCGTGGCCGAGCGTGCGTGTCAACCACTGGCTCAGCGCGACCGGGGACGTGCCACGCCAGGCCAGATGGGCATCGGGCCGCACCAGCATGACCTGCCTGCCGTGCGTGGCGGTAGGGATCAGCACCGTCAAGGTGCCGGTTTCGCCGAGGTGCCGGCGGGCGGTGGCTGCGCAGGGGTGCTCTGGGGAGGGAAGGAGGAGTGCCCAGCGTGATCGGAGTTCCGCATGCAGACGCGTCGGGCTGCCGTCTTCCCGGGCGCACTCAACGTCAGGCACCCGGTCGCCCGCGTGTGGGCCACGGACGGACCAGCCCCGAAATGAGCGAGATGCCAGCGACCCGTTACGGTAGCTGACCTTCAACTGGGAAGACTTCTCCCAGATCAGCCGCTGCAGCAGCGGCCGGTTCATCAGCGGGACAAAAACCCGGTCCCGCACCGCCCGGGCGAGTACGCTCTCGCCGACGACGATGCGGGTCATGGCGCTGGTGGACTCCAGCACCTCTTGTGCGATGGGCCGCCGCTCGGCCTGATACGTATCCAGCAGCGCAGCCCCGGCCCGGCCGGTGGCGACGAGAGCGAGTTTCCAGGCCAGGTTCTCGGCGTCACCCAGCCCGGTGTTCATGCCCTGCCCGCCGAACGGGCTATGGATGTGCGCCGCGTCCCCGCCCAGCAGGATCCTGCCATGCCGGTAGGTTGACGCCAGCCGGCGGTGGATACGGAACGTTGAGGTCCAGAGTGTCTCGCGCACTACAGCGGCCGAAAGACGTGCATGGTCTTGAAGCACTCCGGTGAGCACGGCCAGCAACCCCTCGGGCTCGATGTCTGGTGCGGTATCCGCCGGTGCGGGGGCCATCAGGCGCCACACGTCGGTACCGGGCAGCGGAAAGGCGCCGACCATCTGGTCTCCTCGCAGCCAGACCGAGACTGCGTCGCGGGGCAGAGATAGATCTGCTCGCACGTCCGCGAGCAGGAAACGCTCAATCACGGCAACCCCGGGAAACCCGATGCCTGCCGCTTTGCGCACCCGGCTGTGTGCGCCGTCGCATCCCACCAGCCAGTCGGCGCGCATCTGCCCGTCGGCAAAACGAACGGTCACGCCCTGGCCGTCCTGGTCGGCGGCATGTACTTCGCGCCCCCACTCCACCTTGACGCCCAGTTCACTGAGCCGGTGCCGGAGCCGGGCCTCCACTTCGGCCTGGGAAACGATCAGGCCGGGCCTGGTCACCAGCTTGGTGGGCTGGCCGACCTTCAGCCGTGCCATGGGCTCGCCGTTGACATGGGTGATCACCTGCCTGATGTGCACCGACCGCTGCGGCAAGTCCCCCAGGGCACCAAGACGGTCCAGGACTTCTGAGCCCCGCGGCTGCAACCCGAGTGCTCGCGAAGTCGCCGATGGCCCCTCCAGCTTGTCCACCACCCGGACCCGCACCCCGGCCGCCCGCAATCCGCAGGCCAGGGCAAGGCCCGTCGGGCCCGCCCCAGCCACCACGACTGTCGTGTTCACCATCTCAGCCCCCAAATGTTAGCCACTAACTAATGTTAGAGACTAACTTCACCTGGGGGAGAGGTCAAGCCCTCGCTCTGCCGCGACATCTCGTCGGCCTGAGGAGTTCGCCGCCGACTTGCAGCGGCGCGGCTGGCGGGCCGCACCCGCCTCCCTCTCGGGTCCGTCCGGTGCCGCCGGTCCCGGCTGACGGTCCCGGGTTCCCTGGCGGCCGGTTGGCGCTGCGGTGGCCGGTCAGGCCGGGGACGTCACCTCGTACAGGTTGCGGGCGGCGTCGACGAAGAACAGTCCGCGCGGGCACAGTGGGTGGCCGATGCGACCGTTGCCGGGCTCGGTGGGGCGGCTGCCACAGGGCATGCCGGCCCGGCGCGGGCGGACCCGGGTGACGCCCTCGGAGTCGAACAGTTCCAGGGCCGCGTTCCCGATCCGGGCTCGCGCGGTGAGCTCACTGTATAAACGCATGTTCAGCATACTGAACAAAAGTTCAGTATTTTGGGGAAAGGATGGGGCCTCGAGAATGCGTCAATGAGCAGTGATGCGGCCGTCGGGCACATGCGAGCATTTCGGTCCATGACGGCCTCGGAGCGAGAGACGAGCACCGCCCGCCTGGCGGCGGGCGCGGTGGAGTACCGGCTGGAGGGCGACGGCCCCCAGACGGTCGTGATCTTCCACGGAGGTCACCTGCGAGCTGGGCTGGCCCTGGGCGAGGAGGTCTTCACCACCTCGGGGTATCGAGTACTCATCCCCTCGCGCCCGGGATACGGCCGAACCCCGCCGAGCACGGGCACCACACCGGCCGCCTTTGCCGACGTCACCGCGGATCTGTGCCGTCACCTGGGCATCGAGCGCATCGCCGCGGTGGTGGGCGTCTCGGCGGGCGGTCGCACCGCGCTCACCATGGCGGCGCGTCATCCGCACCTGGTGGAGCGGGTGATCCTGCAAAGCGCGGTCGCCTTCCTGCCCTGGCCGGACCGGCGCACCCGCCTGGGCGGCCGCCTGGTGTTCAACGCCCGCGTCGAAGCCGCGACCTGGGCGGCGGTGCGGCTGCTGATGCGCGCGGCGCCGCGGGCCGGACTGCGGTTGCTGCTGCGTGACCTGTCCACCCGGCCCGCCGGCCAGGTCATGGCCGCCTTGAGCGAGCGCGACCAGGCCGAACTTCTCGCGCT